>JABUEV010000390.1 GCA_013314865.1 Bacteroidales bacterium
ATGATCATTTTATGAACAATACACAATAAGTCCAGCAAAAAATAGTTTTATATTTGCACATTCAACGACATTATTTGCACATTTATAGACACATTTTACCCGGCATGAATAAAAAGCTCGTTGCAGTCACCTTATTGTTATTAACAGGTGGCACCTTTTTTCTCCGATGTCAGGATGATGACGGAGAGCTTAACGCTATTCAGACAGTTGTCCCATTTCTTATAATAGCGCCCGATTCTCGTGCAGGTGCGATGGGCGACGTAGGCGCAGCAACTTCGCCCGATGCTTACAGCATGCACTGGAATCCGGCCAAATTTGCTTTTATTAACAGCAAAGGTGGAGTGGGCATTTCATATGCACCGTGGTTGAGAAACCTTGTGCCCGATATTAATATCGCGTACCTGACAGGCTATTACAGGATAGATGAGAAACAGGTAGCAAGCTCGTCACTGCTCTATTCATCTCTGGGAGACGTTCCTTTTACCGATGAATTCGGAAATCTCGAACGCACATTCAAGCCAAACGAACTTGCTTTTGACATTGGCTATTCCAGGCTCTTCACCGAAAACCTTTCGGGAGGCATTGCATTTAGATTTATTTACTCGAACCTGACTGGAGGCACCTATTCCGGTGGAGCAGCAACCAAACCGGGCACTTCATTTGCGGCTGACATCTCTGGCTATTACCATAAAGACCTGACTCTTTTCAACAGGGACGCATTGCTGGGAATCGGCCTGAATATCTCCAATATAGGATCCAAAATGAGCTACTCCGATGCACAGACATCCGATTTTATTCCGATGAATATGAGGCTCGGAACTTCAGGTACCGTAAACATAGACGAGTTTAATAAGCTTACTCTGGCAGTTGATTTTAACAAATTACTGGTTCCGACTCCTCCTATTTACAATACCGATATGGAGATTATTGACGGAAAAGATCCCAATGTTTCGGTACCTGTGGCAATATTTCAGTCGTTTTATGATGCTCCCGGAGGATTTAAAGAAGAAATGAGGGAGATAAGTATATCATTCGGAGCTGAATACTGGTACAACGAGCAATTTGCAATAAGGGGCGGCTATTTTCACGAAAACGAGACAAAGGGCAACAGAAAATATTTTACTGCCGGGGCAGGCTTCAGTTTGAAAGGCTTTACCATCGACTTCTCATATCTTATGCCTCTGGCTCAGAACCATCCTCTTGCACGAACCCTGCGGTTCTCCCTTGCTTTTGACATTTACAATATAAGGGGAGGCTCCTCCGGAACAAAATGACGAAGTTCAGGATTGGTCAGGGAATAGATTTTCATCGTCTGGAAAAAGGTCTGGATCTCTGGCTGGGCGGGGTCAGGATTCCTTCTGAATATGGATGTGTGGCGCATTCTGACGGGGATGTGCTTCTTCATGCAATCTGTGATGCAATCCTCGGGGCTGCAGGATTAAGGGATATAGGCTTTTATTTCCCGGATGACGATCCTGATTATAAAAACATTGACAGTAAAATTCTTCTTGGCAGAAGCAATGATCTGATAAAAGAGAAAGGCTTCCGGGTGGTGAACATCGACAATACGGTTTGTCTTGAAAAGCCAAAAATTGCCGGTTATGTGCCTGAAATGAAAAAAATCATTGCTTCAATTCTCGGTATTGAAGCCAATGACATTGCTGTAAAGGCAACCACAACAGAAAAGATGGGATTTACAGGAAGAGGTGAAGGTATAGTTGCTATAGCTGTTGCATTGCTTGGTCAATAATGGAATCATCAGCAACAAAGGGTACAGTAATCTTCAAGGCTGAAGAGCGTTTCATTTCACGTTCGAGTGTGGCAACTGCTCCTTTATTACCTGCCCAGCTCCTGCGTGCAATGCCGTTAAAGACATCCCAGTGAAGCATCATCTTAAGTTTCTCTTCGGTTTCAATGGTGCCGTCCAGGACCATTCCGAATCCACCGTTTATGGCTTCACCCCAACCGACTCCTCCTCCATTGTGCAACGAGACCCATGTGGCACCTCTGAAACCATCACCTATCACATTCTGAACAGACATATCGGCTGTAAATTTTGACCCGTCATAAATATTCGATGTTTCCCTGAATGGTGAGTCAGTTCCTGAGACATCATGGTGATCGCGTCCGATAACAATCGGGGCAGATATTCTGCCGTCCCTTACAGCATCATTAAATGCTTTTGCGATTGAAATTCTTCCTTCGGCATCCGCATACAATATGCGCGCCTGCGACCCTACAACCAGATTATTCCTGCCAGCTTCCGAGATCCAGTGAATATTGTCAGCCATCTGCTGACGTATCTCATCAGGAGCCTCTTTCATCAGCCTTTCAAGTGTTTCGACAGCTATAGAATCGGAGATTTCAAGGTCGGCAGGACTGTTTGAACAGCAGACCCATCTGAACGGACCGAATCCGTAGTCAAAGCACAACGGGCCCATTATGTCCTGAACATATGAAGGATATCTGAATTCTCCCGATGAAGTCAATATGTCTGCTCCTGCCCTTGAAGCTTCAAGCAGAAACGCGTTTCCGTAATCGAAGAAATACATTCCTTTTTCAGCATGCAGGTTTATTGCCCTGACCTGCCTTTTCAAAGATTCCTTAACATATTCCCTGAATCTTAAAGGATCAGCTGAAATCATTTTGTTAGCCTCCTCAAATGAGAGGCCTGCCGGATAGTATCCTCCTGCCCATGGATTGTGAAGGGAAGTCTGATCAGAACCAAGATCGGGTGTTATATTTTCAGCAGCGAGTTTTTCCCAGACATCAACTATGTTCCCCAGAAATCCTATTGAGACAGGTTCATTGTCATTAAGTGCTTTGGTGACTCTGGCAATCAGATGATCAGGATTGTGAATCACTTCGTCTACCCATCCCTGAGAGAAACGTTTCTGCATTGCCTTTGGATTGACTTCAGCTATCACCGACAGAACTCCGGCAATTTTTGCAGCTTTCGGCTGAGCTCCTGACATACCTCCCAGACCTGATGAAACAAATAACTTAATCCTGTTATGTTTTTGCGGCAGTTTTCTTGCGGCGTTAAGGATTGTAATAGTTGTTCCGTGGACAATTCCCTGCGGACCGATATACATGTATGATCCGGCAGTCATCTGACCATATTGTGTAACCCCCAGTGCATTGAATCTCTCATAGTCTTCTTTCGACGAGTAATTAGGTATTATCATGCCGTTGGTCACAACCAGCCTGGGGGCATTTTTGTGGGAAGGGAAAAGTCCGACCGGGTGACCGCTGTAGATAACCAGCGTTTGTTCATCGGTCATCCGGGAAAGATACTTCATTGCAAGCCTGTACTGAGCCCAGTTCTGGAATACAGCCCCATTTCCCCCGTAAGTTATAAGCTCGTGAGGGTGCTGTGCCACGGCTGT
>JABUEV010000391.1 GCA_013314865.1 Bacteroidales bacterium
AGAGCAGCAACCTGCAACTCATTTCCTCTCCATGCCGTAATGTCACGTTCTTCATCAGCCCATGAGATAGGTGAAGGTACGCTGATTGCAGAGACAGGCTGGAGGTTTTCTGCCACCTCGGTGGGAGTCATGAATTTAAAAGGAGTTTTTTTGAGAATTGCTCCCGGAAGATGAGCCAGAAAATCAAAAATGCCTGTTTCTTTGACGTTATGTTCGCCAAAAGTTTCATAATCGCAGAAGATGTTTATTATTTCGCTTTTAGGAGCAAGTTTGTTAAGCCAAAGGGCATACTTGTCGGCAGTCAGCGGCCATTCAATCCATCCCTTGTTTGAAAATCTGAATGCTATATCATCGCTTAACACAAAATTCCGGAGGAGGACCTTGAGGCGGGGATTGATGGAATTACAATAGAGGAAGTTAGGGCTTTTCCATCCGAGTACATGTTTGGCGCCTTCAGTCAGCATGGATTTAAAACCCATATCGGCCACCCAGGCTCCTATCTGGTCAGAATAGATTAATTCTGTATTTCTGAAAGAAGTGGTTTCAACACCAAAAAACTCCTTCATCATACTTCTGTGGGAGTTCACCTGCCGTTCAAACTCATTCCTGTTTTTAAGTGAGGCCAGCGAGTGAGAATCCGTTTCTGCAAGAAACTCAACCATTCCTGTTTCGGCAAGTTTTCTGAAAGACTCGAGAACCTCAGGAGCATAAAGCCTGAACTGGTTAATAACCAGACCGGTAAGAGAAAAGGCTATTTTGAATTTATCTTTATGTTTAGTGATCAGATCAAGCAAAACTTCATTTGCAGGAAGATAACACCTGTCTGCCACTCTCCTCAGTATTGCCTCATTGGCATAATCATCATAGTAATAATGATCGTGTCCGAGGTCAAAGAATCTGTATCTCTTAAGCCTGAAGGGCTGGTGAACCTGAAAATAAAAGCAAACTGCTTTTTTGTTTACAATACTCATATCTAATTCTTATTTTGCCAAATCACTCTGTAATAGATATCCCTGACATGTCTGGCGGAGTTATCCCATTTCAGGCGCACTACTTCTTCCCTGCCGTTTTTAATGAACATTTTTGCCAGTGCAGGATAGTTCAGAATGCCATAGATGGCATCGGCCATTTCATCAATATCCCAGAAATCTACCTTAACAGCATGTGTGAGTATTTCGGACACGCCCGATTGTTTGCTGATAATTACCGGGACATTTGACTGCATGGCTTCAAGCGGTGAGATTCCAAACGGTTCCGAAACTGACGGCATTATATACACATCACTCATGCTCAGCATTGTATATACATCCAATCCTTTCAAAAAACCTGTAAAGTGAAAACGGTCGGTTATTTTCAGGGCAGCTGCCCTTCGCATCATCCTTTCCATCATATCACCTGAACCGGCCATTACAAACCTTACATTTGGCATCACTTTCAGAACTTTATTGGCAGCTTCTATAAAATATTCCGGGCCTTTCTGAAGAGTTATCCTGCCGAGGAATGTCACAACTTTTTCATCAAAGCCTTTTTCTTTAACGACCTCTGCTGATATTCTGAAAGGCTCAACAGCATTATAAACGGTTTCAACCTTGTCGGGGTCAATATTATATTTGTTAATTACAATATCTCTTGTGAGGTTACTTACAGTAATTATTTTTGAAGCTGCATCCATTCCCTCCTTTTCAATCCGATAGACATCTGGGTTGACATTTCCGCCGCTTCTGTCGAAATCAGTTGCATGCACATGAATTACAAGAGGTTTGCCCGATACCCTCATAGCAGCAATTCCTGCAGGGTAAGCCAGCCAGTCATGGGCATGAATAATGTCGAATTCGTTCTCTTCGGCAATCACTGCAGCAACAACAGAGTATTTGTAGATTTCGTCAAACAGAGTTTCGCCGTATTTCCCTGTAAAATCAATAGTCCCTTTGTTGTTTGTCTGGATCACGATACCTTGTTCAGATATCTCCGATCTCGTCATTTTCCAGAATTCTTCCGGGTCAGTATATGGGACGATTCTTGATGAGACTTCTATTTTTTCTATCTGCCTTCTTGAGCCTCTGAAGAATACTTTTTTATGTGCCACCGGCACCTGGTTGGCACCGATTAGTCTCACTTTTGTCTGATCCTCATCACCCCAGACCTTTGGCACTACAAAGATTACCTCAAGATCCTCAAGTTTGGACATTCCTTTGGTAAGTCCATAGCTGGCAGTGCCTAATCCGCCAGTAATATGAGGGGGAAATTCCCATCCAAACATCAGCACACGCATACTTCACCAAAGATTAGAGATTAGGATAATTTGTTTCCAGAAGGTCAATAATCCTCAATATTTCAGCCACGCTCCATGCCTGGGATATTGAGCCGTTAGGTGCATGCGGAGGATCTCCGTCATAGATCTCAGAAATAGTACTTACGCCATGTTCACTCATCACTTCTTCAAATCCAAAGATGAGTTTTTTCACTTTTGCCACACCCTGTTCGCCATACACTCTCAGCCAGCCTTCACAGAAAGGTCCAAGCAGCCATGGCCATACAGTACCGTTATGGTATGCTCTGTCCCTTTCTTCCTGATTTCCCCTGTAGGTTCCCTGATAAAACTTATTACCGGGAGAAAGGGTTCGCAATCCTCGTGGTGTTACAAGTTCCTTGTCTGCAATATCAAGAACCCTTTTCATCTGTTCCTTGCTAAGCATTGTGTGAGGCAGTGAAGTGGCGATAACCATGTTGGGCCGGACAAAATAATTCTTGCCTTCTTCATCATTTACATAATCAGCAAGAAATCCTCTTTCATGATCACAGAAAATTTCATGAAATGACTTCTTAATAAGTTCAGGAAGGTGGCCGAAATCCTTGATAAATTTTCTGTCTTTGGCTTTTTCAGCCATTTCAAGTGCAAAGCATACAGCATTATACCACAAGGCATTAACCTCAACAGCATAGCCTTTGCGTTGTGTTACCGGGACACCCGACACGACTGCATCCATCCACGTAAGAGACTTTCCAGGTGCATCAGCATAAATAAGCCCGTTTTCTCTCATCTGTATATTAAATGCAGTTCCGTTTCTGTATGCATAAAGGATTGATTTGGCTGCCTCACCATAACGGGTCCATGCATCCTTTCCCCCGTTTTCAAGATATTGCTGAACCGACCAGAAGAACCAGAGAGATGCATCAACTGAATTATAGGCCGGGTTATTAATATCCCCCATATTTGGGAAAAGGCCGTTCCGGAGTCTTTTGATCTGGGTATCAAGAACCTCCTGGTACAGATACAGCCTGTGCCTTGCAAGTGCCAGTCCGGGCAAAGCAATAAATGTGTCTCTTCCCCATGACCCGAACCAGGGATATCCGGCTATAATAAGAGTCATGCCGTGCCTCTTTTCA
>JABUEV010000392.1 GCA_013314865.1 Bacteroidales bacterium
GAACTGGGTTTCAGAACCATGGATGAAATTATCGGAAGAGCCGACCTGCTTTAAATGAGAACCATACCCGATCACTGGAAACTTAAAATCATAGACCTTAGCAGACTGCTCAGAATACCTGAAGAATCTGCATCCAATCCTATCCGGTGCGTTGCTCCGGGACAAAACAGACTGCCCGAAAACCTTATGGACAGGGAGCTTATAACAGAGTCGGAGCAGGCTATCATGCATAAACAGCCGGTAACAATCACAAAAGCCATAAGGAATACTGACAGGGCTACAGGCGCCATGCTTTCAGGTAAAATAGCATCACTGTACGGAGCAGAAGGATTGCCCGACGGCACCATTAAATGCCGTTTCAGCGGTTCAGCCGGACAGAGTTTCGGGGCATTTCTATCAAAAGGGATCGAACTTTATCTTGAAGGAGATGCCAACGACTACCTTGGCAAGGGTTTATCGGGCGGAAGGATAATTGTTGTACCACCGGCCGGGTCACCGTTTGAACCAAATAAAAATATTATTGTAGGCAATACCGTCCTATATGGTGCGACAAGCGGTGAAGCATATATTTCCGGTGTTGCTGGAGAACGATTTGCCGTACGTAACAGCGGTGCAGTGGCTGTTGTTGAAGGTGCAGGAAATCACTGCTGTGAATATATGACAGGAGGACTCGTCATAGTGCTCGGCGAGACAGGCAGTAATTTTGCTGCAGGAATGAGCGGTGGAATAGCATATGTACTGAATCTGAAAGGCAATTTCGACTATTTCTGCAATATGGGAATGGTGGAACTGTCGCTTGTCGAAGACTATCACGACGTTAATGAACTGATGAGTTTCATCGCAAGGCATCACGAGTTTACCGGAAGCAGTATTGCAAAAATGATACTGGATGACCGCGAAAAATACATACCCATGTTTATCAAGGTCACCCCTTATGATTATAAGAAGGTCCTTCAGGAGCAGAAACTTGAAGAGTTAAGACGTAAAATTGCAAATGTTGAAATGGATGTTGAGATAAGTGCAGGATGAGATAAAAATGATTATTTATGGGAGACATTACAGGATTTCTTAAGATAAAAAGAAAGGAAGCAGGTAACAGGCCTGTCCATGAGCGTATTTGTGACTTCAGCGAGATAGAGCAGATATTAAACAGTGAAGACAGGATGCTTCAGGCATCGAGATGCATGGATTGCGGTGTGCCGTTCTGTCACTGGATTTGCCCGGTCGACAATCTGATACCAGAGTGGAATGATCTTTTGTACAAGGGCGACTGGAAAGGGGCATATGCAAGACTTGCGGCAACAAACAATTTTCCGGAGTTTACAGGGCGCATCTGCCCTGCCTTGTGCGAGCATGCCTGTGTACTCAGCATTAACGATGAGCCTGTCACTATTCGTGAAAACGAGGTGGCAATAGCGGAGAGGGCATTTGCAGAGGGGTATGTGCGGCCATGTCCTCCGAGTGCAAGGACTGGCAAAAAGGTTGCTGTAATTGGAAGCGGACCCGCCGGGATGGCTGCCGCCGACCAGCTTAACAAACTGGGACATCTGGTAACGATTTTTGAAAAGAGTGATGCCGCAGGAGGCCTTCTCAGATATGGCATACCAGATTTCAAACTGAGCAAGGTGACAGTTGACCGCAGGCTTGACCTGATGAAAAAAGAGGGAATAACAATTTTAACTGGTGTCGAGGCAGGCAGGGATATAACGGGCAAAGAGCTTCTCGAACAGTTTGATGCAGTCTGCATTGCCATAGGCGCAATGAAGCCACGCGACCTCAATGTGGAGGGAAGGGAACTGTCGGGAATTCATTTTGCAATGGACTTCCTGGTAAACCAGAACAAGGTTAATGCAGGAAGAATGCCTCAGTCAGAAAATACAATCACGGCAGAGGGAAAGAGAGTAATTGTAATAGGCGGCGGAGACACCGGTTCAGACTGTGTCGGCACAGCCATAAGACAAAAAGCACTTTCCGTCAGACAGATAGAAATACTTCCCAAACCGCCACAGCAAAGGGATGTGAATAATCCATGGCCGTATTTTGCAAAAATCCTTAAGACCTCTACGTCACATGAAGAGGGATGTGAAAGATTCTGGAGCCTTTCAACAAAGAAATTCGCAGGCGACGGAAACCGCGTGACAGGTGTCGTTGTTGAAGAAGTGGAATGGGTTTCGGAAAACGGAAGATATGAAATGCGGGCTATTCCGGGTACTGAAAAGACAATGGAGGCTGATCTTGTGCTTCTTGCAATGGGTTTTGTGCATCCGGTGACCGAAGGGTTGCTCTCAGAGCTTAACATTGAACTGGACAACAGAAAAAATATCAGGACAGGACAGGATCATTCCACAAGCATTCCGAAAGTCTTTGCTGCCGGAGATTCGGCCTCGGGCGCCAGTCTTGTCGTAAATGCCATTGCTTCAGGAAGAAGAGCCGCAGAAGCCATTAACCGCTTCCTGAAAACTTCATAATAATACTTAAAGTATTCTTCATATCCCACATACTTTCTATGAGGATACTGTTTTTCTTTTTTGAAAAACATAATCCTTTTGTAGATAAGTTTTTAAAAATGCTCATATTTTCTCAGGGCAGACTCTGGCAAAAATTATATTTTTCCGGCAAATATGCACGTCCAGGTGCTTATAGCAGGATGCGTATGAAGCTTTTAAAAATCAGATGTAACAAACTTACAATAAGTCTTGCTCTGTTGGTTTTATTATTTACCCGCGGAGTGGCTAGCGGACAGTCCTCTTTTGTCCTGAATACCCGTTATAGTTTTTATTCATGGGAGAAGGATGGCGAGATTCTCGTGCATATTCCTGCGGGATTAGTCTGGAAAGATATTGCCATAGACATAAACAGTCAGGAATCGCTGTTGGTGTCATGGAAAGGCATTCCACGGCAGAAAATTCTGAGAATCCCATTTCAGATTACATTGCCTGAAGGAAAGCATATTCTGAAAGCCGGGATTGAATCAGAAGGTAAGAAGTATAGCGCTACTGCAGAACTCATCATCCTGACTCCGAAACCCAATGAAGTCAAGACCGACAGGCTTACCGGAGGTCTGATTGTAAACAGGCGGCAGTTTTTCCCGTTCGGATTTTACTGTTATTCACCTGTATATCCAACTCTTCCTGAGGAGGAAGCGGTAAAAGGTTTCAATGTCATCTCGCCTTATCAGAAGATACTTCCGGCATCACTGAAAGAGCGACAGGTTTACATGGACCGCTGTGCGGAACTGGGGATGAAAGTGCATTATAACCTTTTGTCTGTTTCTGGAGGCGGCGGAGTAGGATCACAGATTGAAGGACTGACTCCTGAAGAAAAAAAAGAGCTTCTCTTAGCTGAGATAAAAAGATTCATGGATCACCCGGCATTGCTGGCCTGG
>JABUEV010000393.1 GCA_013314865.1 Bacteroidales bacterium
CGCCCACCGCCTGCCGCCCACCGCCCACCGCCCACCGCCTACTGCCTTCCGCCTTATCAAAAATATTCTTTTTAAAAAATTATTACTTTTGTCCACTGTTAAAATTGAATTAATCAACTTTTCAACCATTAAACTATTCAACCATTCAACTTAAACAGCCATGTCAGTCAATCTTCACAACCGCAGCTTTCTTAAACTTCTCGATTTTGAGCCGGAAGAGATACAATATCTTATAAATCTGGCTTTTGATCTGAAAAAATCAAAAAAGGAGGGAACAGAAGTTCAGTATCTGAAAGGAAAAAACATTGCTTTGATTTTCGAGAAGACATCCACAAGGACAAGGTGTGCTTTTGAAGTTGCGGCGTTTGACCAGGGTGCGCACGTTACTTATCTTGGCCCCACGGGGTCCCAGATTGGGCAGAAAGAATCGATGAGAGATACAGCAAGAGTGCTTGGCCGGATGTATGACGGAATTGAATATCGTGGTTTCGGGCAGGCAATTGTTGAGGAGCTGGCAAAATATGCAGGTGTTCCGGTATGGAACGGACTGACAGATGAATTTCATCCCACGCAGGTTCTGGCCGATTTTATGACCATGCTGGAGCATTCGGGCAAACCTTTGAATGAAACATCTTTCTGCTATCTTGGTGATGCCCGGTTCAACATGGGGAATTCGTTAATGGTGGGTTCAGCCAAAATGGGAATGGATTTCCGGGTTGCAGCCCCGGTCTCTTTTCACCCGTCCAAAGAACTGGTATCTGTGTGCCGTAACCTGGCTGAAAAAACAGGTGCAAAAATTACTCTTACCGATAATGTTGAAGAGGCAGTCAAAGGAGTGGATTTTCTGTACACTGATGTATGGGTCTCGATGGGTGAGCCTGAAAGCGCGTGGGAGGAAAGAATCGGAATAATGAAGCCTTACCAGGTAAATATGGATGTCATAAAAAAGACAGGAAATCCCGGTGTAAAATTCCTGCACTGCCTGCCGGCTTTTCACAACAGGGAGACGAAAGTCGGGGAGGAGATATACAGGAAATTCGGACTTGACGGGCTGGAAGTTAACGAGGAAGTCTTTGAATCTGAACACTCAATAGTGTTTGACGAGGCTGAAAACAGGCTTCATACGATTAAGGCGGTTATGGTTGCCACCCTGGCGGGTAATGCACTGTAAGACTATTTTACCAGCTCTTTTACGTAATAGAAAGTCATAACAAAAGAGGCGGCCAGTTTAAGGCCAATGCCGGTCAGGAATCCTAGAAGACTTCCGAATCCTGCTTTCATGGCATACTTAATGTCATCCTTGAATATTAACTCGCCTACCACTGCTCCGATAAATGGACCCACTATAATTCCGACAGGCCCGAGAAACAATCCTATAATAAGTCCTACTGTGGCACCTCTTGTGCCGTATTTTGATCCTCCGAATTTTTTTGTTCCCCAAACCGGGACAATATAATCCAGGATGGTAACAACAATGGCAATAACAGCAAGTGTAATAATTACAGATGAAGAAAACTGTGCAAACCTGGTAAAATGAATCAGTATTATTCCGAGAAAACTTAAAGGCGGACCAGGCAAAACAGGAACCAGACACCCGATAATTCCGAGTATCATCAGAATTATCGAGAGAATGAGTAAAATATAATCAAGCATTAATTCAGGTGTGTACTTTATTTTTTACCAAGATCATCAAACTCGATGCTGGTAAACTCTTTTGCACTCAGGCCTTCTGATACTGATGGCTGTGCGGCTTGAAGTTCCTTATCTTGTGCTTTCGCATCACTCTTCCCGTTATCAATATAGGCAACGGCATCCTTTAATCCTTCGATGAATTTTTCAAAATCCTCCTTGTAGAGAAAAATCTTGTGCTTTTCATAAAACACCTTTCCCTCTTTTCCCTGCCTCTTTTTACTTTCTGTAATGGTGAGGTAGTAATCATCATTACGGGTTGCCTTGACATCAAAGAAATAGGTCCTTTTACCAGCTCTCACAATTTTTGTGAAGATTTCTTCCTTAACGTTTTTTTCGTCATTTCCGTTATTCACTTCCTTAATTCCGGCATCTTCTTCCATTTCCAAATCAGATTATGTTAGGCTACTGTTTTGATTGTCAAATGTAACAAATATTTTTTCAATTCAAAGCAGGGGTTGCCAATTGTATCTAAATTTTACCGGAGGAATGTCAAAGCTTTCTGAAAAAGAGTATTTTTGAAGCGAAAATCTTATTGTTCTTTATAAATGATAAGCAGGAGACTATTAAGAATTAAAGCTCTGCTGGCACTTTATGCATTCAACAGGAGAGAGGATGATAATCTTTCACTGGCAGAAAAAGAGCTTATGTTAAGCATTGAAAAAACCTATGAACTTTATCATTACATCCTTCTGCTAATATTGGAAATAGCAGAGGTTGCAGCTGAAAAAATAGACCTGGCCCTTCAGAAAAGAATGCCCACCCCGGAAGACCTGAATCCAAAAAGAAGGTTTGTTGATAACATGGTGATCGATCAGATCAGGAAAAACGAGGCTTTCAATAAATACTTGAATTCAAAAAAACTCTCGTGGGTTAATTATTCTCATGTCCCCAGAATACTTTATAATCAGATGCTGTCATGGGATAAGTACAACGACTACATGAGCTCACCTGAACACAGTTATGCAGCTGACAGGAAGTTTGTCCTTGCCCTTGTAAATGAATTTTTCCCGGCGTCCGAAGACCTTGGCAATAACCTGGAGGAACAGAGTATTTACTGGAATGATGATTACGAGTATGTGATCCCGATGATCGAAAAAACCCTGAAAAAATTCAAGCCTGAATCAGGCGAAAAAGTACCTATGATGCCTTTGTTTAAAAATGATGAAGACAGAGACTTTGTAAAAACACTCTTCAGAAAGGCTGTTGTCAATTCAAAAATGTACTCCGATTTGATTGACAGAAATACAACCAACTGGGAAGTGGAAAGAATTGCACTGATGGATATTCTCGTGATGCAGCTGGCAATAACAGAGGTGATTGAATTTCCGGAAATTCCGGTAAAGGTTACTCTTAATGAATATATTGAAATAGCAAAGAATTATTGTACCCCAAAAAGCAGTACATTTGTCAATGGCATACTTGACAATATTATTAAAGAACTAAGGAGGGACGGCAAATTTGTAAAAAGAGGCAGAGGACTGGTCGGAGAACCGACCGGAACTCCTGAATAATCCGGAATAAACGACCTGGTTTTAATTCTGCCAGAATACTAAATATATTTACAGTAAGAGAAAATTCATTAATAACTTAAACTGATACAAATGAACACATTCGTACTTTTCTTTTCGGGCTCCCTGCAAACCACCCAGTCAACCGGACAGGCAAATCCGCTGGTTACTCTTCTGCCGCTCA
>JABUEV010000394.1 GCA_013314865.1 Bacteroidales bacterium
GGTATTTGATCAGATAACGGTCATTTATTCTGAAAGGATAATGCCAGATTTAATTTGCGTCAAAAACTGTTAAAATTGTAGCCTATCCGATACTTTTGATTTAAAGCAAGTTTATGTAACAACCCACTTTCACTAACCAGCTAACCTAATATGAAACGATCTGATTTCTGCAAGACTCTTATCTCTCCCGGAATTGCATGCAGTTGTGCAATGGGCATGGGACTTGGATTTACACCCGGTTCATTTCTGCCCAAAAAGAACAACTTAAAAAATCCTTTCGGGACTCCCTGTGAAAAGAAAATGGAATTTACCCAGGCATGGATTAAGCGCTTTTTTGACATTGTTGACCGGCATCTGGATGAAAACACTCGTGTCAGACTTATGCAGGCGAACGGTGCTGAATGTGCAAAAGGTGCCTACGGCGAACTTACCTCAGATAAACCGGCCACTATCGAAGAGATAGACCGGAAAATAAATGAGTGGCAGAAAAAAATTGGAAAAGAGAATGTCTTCCGTGAAAACAATACGGTCTATTTCAATTATGTAGGCAATAATGAGGGATTGAAGATTTCTGATGGTTACTGTCTTTGTCCGATGATCGAGGATAAGCCCGAGATTCTCTCTTCAACATATTGCCAGTGCTCGGTTGGATATGTAAAATATATGTTTCAGAGGTTCATCACTTTCAAACCCGTTGAGGTTGAACTTCTTGAATCATTAAGATCAGGCGGCAAAGCATGCAGGTTTAAGGTCACCCTGATTTAACCTGAGCTTGATTATCAGATTACGTAAATTTTTTTCTGAAACTGCAGATTTCTTTAAAGCTTCCGCACAATGGTCATTTTTGTAACTTTGTTTCTGTAAAAATGACAGAAACAACAATCTTTTAAATGAGTATCTATCTGGATTATAATGCTACCACACCTGTGGATAAAGAGGTTGTGGAAGCCATTCAGCCTTATCTGAATGAATATTTCGGCAATCCTTCAAGCTCTCACAGTTATGGCTCGGAGGCAAAAAAGGCGGTAGAACATGCGAGGAAGCAGGTTGCGGAATTAATCAACTGCAGGCCTGATGAAATAATTTTTACCAGTGGAGGAACCGAATCAAACAATTTCGCTGTAAAAGGATATGCCTTCGCCAATGCATCAAAAGGAAATCATATCATTACTTCTTCAATTGAACACCCTGCCGTGACTGAGGTATGCCGGTATCTTGAAAGAAAGGGATTCATTGTGACATATCTTCCTGTTGATGAATACGGGCTGGTTCATCCTGAGCAGGTAGAAAATGCAATCACTCCGCAAACCATACTTATCTCAATCATGCATGCAAATAACGAAATTGGCACGATTGAACCTCTTAAGGAGATTGCAGAAATTGCACACAGGCATAAGATAGTTTTTCATACCGACGCCGCCCAGTCAGCTGGCAAGATTCCTGTCGATGTAAAGGAAACGGGTATTGACTTACTTTCAATAGCAGGACATAAACTATATGCTCCAAAAGGGGTTGGTGCATTATATGTCAGGGATGGAATAATTCTTGAAAAGCTCATTCACGGGGCTGATCATGAGCAGAATAAAAGAGCCGGAACAGAAAACGTACCTGAAATAGTTGGCCTGGGGAAAGCCTGTGAGATTGCCCGCCGCGATCTTCATAAGAATATCCGGCACATGACAAAAATGAGAGACCTTCTTTACACCCTTTTACTTGAAAAATTAAAAGACATCAGGCTGAACGGTCACCCGGATCTCAGGCTTCCAAATACCTTAAGCCTGAGCTTCAGGGGATTGGAGGCAAATATCCTGTTGAATGAAATGGAGCTTAATGGCATTGCAGCGTCGGCGGGGGCTGCATGTCATACAGATTCTGTTGATGTTTCCCCGGTGCTTACTGCTGTCGGACTTGAACCTGAATTCGCAATGGGGACCATAAGGTTTTCTGTGGGTAAATACACTACAGAAAATGAGATAATAAGTGCGGCTGATATTATAGCCGGAATAGTAAACAGACTGCGTCCCTCGGAAAAAGCCGGATTCGTTTTATCAAATCAGTCAGTGAAAGATGTCAGGCTTACGAAATATACTCAGGGACTGGGCTGTGCCTGCAAACTGCGCCCCCAGGAACTTGAAAAGATATTAAGGGAGATGCCTATTTCTGATGATCCAAATATTCTGGTAGATACCCGGAATTCGGATGATGCTGCTGTCTATAAGATAAATGAAACAACTGCAATTGTTCAGACAGTTGACTTTTTCACTCCAATAGTGGATAATCCTTACGAATTTGGAGCAATATCTGCGGCAAACGCGCTCAGTGATATATATGCAATGGGTGCCAGGCCTCTGTTTGCCTTAAGTATTGCAGGCTTCCCGTCAAACAGACTGCCGATGGAGATTCTGAAAGAAATACTAAGGGGAGCTGCAGAAAAGGCTCAGGAGGCAGGAATATATATTCTGGGCGGACATACAATAGACGACCCTGAGCCAAAATACGGAATGGTGGTGACCGGCATTGTAAATCCTGAAAGGATTTGGACAAACTCAGGAGCAAAAGAAGGTGACGCCCTGATACTTACAAAACCACTGGGCACAGGAATTATGACCACTGCATTGAAGCGAGGACTGATTGATGCTGAGAAACAAAATGAGGTGGTCATGCTGATGTCGGAACTTAACAAAAAAGCCGCTCAGGTGTTGCGTAATTATGAAATACATGCCTGTACCGATGTAACAGGATTTGGGCTTATCGGTCATCTTAGCGAGGTAACTGTTGCAAGCGGTGTTGAGGCAGAATTATTTGCATCACAGGTTCCTGTACTGAGCGAAGCAATCAGTCTGGCAGCTGCCGGAGCAGTTCCCGGGGGAACGGTAAATAACCTTAACCATTATTCAAAATTTGTAAACTGGCATGAGGTGACTGACACTATGAGACTTATTCTCTCCGACGCTCAGACATCAGGCGGACTGCTGGCGGCTGTCCCTGCGCATGTTAAGGATGAAGTTCTCAGCAAATTGAGAGAATCCGGTATAAGCTATTCAGAACATATTGGAAACATCATCCGCAAAGGCAAAGGCCGTATCACTGTGAGAAAATAAAAAACAGTAAGCCCTCCTGATTTTATAAAGGCATATTTCACACAGGTAAACTGTAATTTTTCATCAGGTTCGAGTAAATATTTTTCTTCTTTTCTTTTAACAGTAACTGTTTTTATAAATTTTCAACCAATGACGCTTGTCTAAAAAATTTTATTTACTATATTAGTGATGTGAAAGTAATAAGCATGTAATATTCCTTAATTTTCTAAAATTTATCTTTAATGTCATTAATCAGTTTACTGTTATGAAAAAGCTAATCATTCTTTCGGCATTCGTTTTAA
>JABUEV010000395.1 GCA_013314865.1 Bacteroidales bacterium
TCATAAAGTGAAAGGAATTCCCTGCGGTATGCATTTTCACGTTCAGGGAACAGGTTCCTGAATGTTTCCGAGGGCACTGCCCCGTGCTGAAATCTTCTTTTAGGGAACACAGGCATATTTAATCCGGTGACTGATTTAACTCCATGTGAAACAATCTGGCCTTTCAGTTCGTATAATTTATTATGGTCCCAATTTGTCAGATCAATAAACGGAATTCCTTCAGATATCTCAATCACGTTTGGAAGAGTGTAGGGGCTGAAGACCTCAAAGCCCATGCTTTCACCCGTAGCGCAAGTACGGGTATATCCTCTGCTTAGTCCTCCTGAGTATGTAAGGGAATGTTTTATCGAATCAACCCCCCATCCTTCATGGTAAAGCATCAGATTGTTAAGAACACTTTTTATTGTCAGTTCGGGATTTTCTTCAATTGGATAATCCTTGAGATTTTCATCACCACCGTCACCGTCGATAATATATTTCCAGTCGGGGTAGCGTGATCTTATTCCACGGAAAAGGCACAGGTTCATGGTTGCAGCCTCCACATCAAGTGGTTTGTAGTCTTCAACCACCCGAACGGCCTGTTTCCAGTCAAGGCAGGAGTGGTCAGGTTCTACAGGTTCAAGGAACATTTCAAGGCCAAGGCTTTCCAGAAATCTTCTTGCCTGCAACAGATCTTCACCGGCCCCGTCAACAGAAAGGGTGAATGCTTTTAGTCTTGACGGGTTTTCACCAAGTTCCAGAAGCGCGTGATAAGTAAGGAGGAATATGCTACCGCTGTCGATTCCGGCAGAAAAACTCACTCCAATCGGACCCGATACTGCACGGTATCTCAGCCACTTCCTGATTTCATCATAAACCGCTCCTATGTAAATTTCCCCTATTTGTTTTGGATTTTCAGGAGAAAAGGTATTGCGTTCCGGTTTAAAATACCTTTGATAAACAGGATTCGGGTCGGGACATCCAAGGAGGTCAATCCTGGTTATATAATGAGCAGGAACCATCCTTGTATAGGATGGATGGAACTGGTGATCCATTCCTTCTTTTTTAAGATAGCCATAGATGGTATCAATACGTTCGGCTATTACAAGTTCAGGTCCGTCAGGCCGCTTTGCAATGAAATACCTCATAGGGCGGCCGATCGATCTTGCCATTCTTACAGTTTTGCCGTCCACTGCTACAAGGCAGAACTGACCGTCAATTTTTCTGACTGCTTCAACATCTCCTGTTTTAAGGAAATTAACCGCTTCAGCGTGGGACATGTTGTAAATTACATTCTTTGCTGGATCAGTAAGATCCACTACTTTATTTAAATAGCTGGTTTTCATATATTAATTTTAATTAAATACTAATCAATTGGTTAGAATTCCTTTGCCTTGTTCAATGGTCAGATAACGGTCGGCCTGCACATTACTGTAGGTTTCCTTCTGACCGTCTGACCAGTGTATTTCTATTTCATCAATCTTTTTATAACTTCCAAGTCCGGCATGCAGTCTGGGGTCATTATTTGAAAGATAACTCGTTGCCCACTGATTGACCAGCACCTGACGTTTCTCTCCTGTAGTTATGATAACTTTTGCGCTTATTGCAGAAGCGGGTCCGTCTTTTCCTTTCAGGGTAATGCCGGTCCAGTGGTTTTTATTTCCGCCTTCATTTTTCAGGAGGGTGGCGGTAGCTTTAAGATCAACATGTGAAATAATTATATCCAAATCGCCGTCATTGTCATAGTCCCATACGGCACTGCCCCTTCCGCTCCGTTTAATATTGAAGTAGGAGCCATATTTGGGGCCGGCGTTTTTGAAGTATCCTTTTCCGTCATTAACCAGGAGCAGGGGGTATTGAAGAATCAGTTCCTCGGCTGTGCCATTTGCTGAAAAAATATCAAGATCACCGTCGTTGTCAAAGTCAAACAGAGCGGCAGCCCATGCTCCTTTGCCTGCCAGGGGTCCCATTATGCCGCTTTTTTCAGTGATATCTTCGAACAGGCCATTGCCAAGATTGCGGTAGAGAGCTCCATGTTCAAGATCAACAACCAGAATATCAATCAACCCGTCACCATCCACATCACCTATAGTCCCATGCATTGAGCCACTGCCTTTTCCCTGATTGTTTGCAGCAACCCCGATCTGAACGCCAACTTCCCTGAAAACACCCTCATCGTTGCGGAACATAAAATTCAGCTGATGATCGTTTGCCTGAAAAATATCAATATCACCATCATCGTCATAATCAAATACTGTCAGTCCCATGCACTTGGAATCAGGATAGAAAAGGTTCATTTTTTCAGTTACATCTTTAAAACTGCCATCAGGCTGTTGTTCATAAAGCATCGATGCCTGCCCTTTATATTCGGAAGGATGAGGCATCATGCCGGGGGTGACCGGAGAGACATAACCGGGATCAAAGGCCAGGAAGTTACCGACCATTGCATCAAGCCTTTTATCAAGGTTATAATCCCAGAAGGCAACTCCAATGCTCCATTTTGGAAAGCCATTAAGCATTTCAGGTCCCCTGAGCCCGGTAATTAAAGTGATATCCGTAAAAGTTCCGTCCCCGTTGTTTCTGTAAAATACGTTAGGCCCGAAATTAAGCAGGTAAAGATCCTGATCTCCGTCATTGTCATAATCAATTGCACCGGCAGCCATGCTCCATTGAGGATTATCAAGCCCGGCCAGTGCAGACACTTCAGTGAAAGTTCCGTTACCGTTGTTTTTATAAAGTTTATTCCGTGTATCACGGAACACTATACCGCCGCTGTCAGAAACCCCCTCCAGGTATGTGCCGTTCATCATGTACACATCCATAAGGCTGTCGTTGTTGTAATCAAAAATGGTTATTCCCGATCCGCTGCTTTCGAGAATGTTCTCATAATGATAATCACCGAAGGTGTAAAGAAAGTCTATTCCAGCCTTTTTTGTGACATCCACGAATGTTACTCCGATTTTTTGCGTCGAAGGCACAAATGAAGCACACGCAAACAGAAGAAAATAACTCAACCCTTTGATTCCTTTTTTCATCTAAAACAGATATTCACTCTGATTTTCTTATGGCATTGATAAAAGGTTCTGCCGTAACATGCCTTGTATTATACTCCTGAATGTATTTCTGGAG
Organism: Bacteroidales bacterium; assembly: GCA_013314865.1. GTDB lineage: Bacteria > Bacteroidota > Bacteroidia > Bacteroidales > VadinHA17 > LD21. Next base: position 3,109 of record JABUEV010000395.1, read on the forward strand.
TTCCTCATTATCAGGATATTTGTCTTTATCAGCAGGAGGATATGATTTCATTCCGTGGTAAGGGAGAGGTTCAACAGTGTTTCCTGTAGCAGTATTCATATCTCCGTCCTTCACCCACCCGACACTTCTGATAAGAAAATCCCGTTTCCAGCCCTTTCCCAAAGGAGGAAGGCTTGCGGTGCTGAACTTTACAGTTGTTTCATCCCCTGCATTGCAGATTATGTATTTATTGTCCGCTTCAGTAACGAGGGGCA
>JABUEV010000396.1 GCA_013314865.1 Bacteroidales bacterium
TATACTCAGTCGAGGAAGCTTACTGGAGAATAGTCTCCCTCAGGGAGAAGGTAAAGCTGGCTCACAAGTATCATGACATGCTGGCAAGACTGGTCACTGACCTTGAAAATATTCACTCGGAAGGGATCATTACGGACAATGATCTTCTAAAGGCAAGGTTGAAGTTAAGCGAAGCTGATATCCAGGTTCTGAAAGCGGAAAATGGCATGGAATTGTCCAAAATGGTGCTCTGTCAGCTGACTGGACTTTCCTTCACATCAGGAATCACACTTGCTGATTCCCTGAATTCGGATGAGCTAACTGCCTTGAATGTTCAGGCAACAGAGACCTCAATAACGTCGCGGCCTGAGTTGGGCATACTCCAGAAGAGTGTCGACATGGCCAGGTCAGGAGTAAAACTTATGGAATCGAGGTTTCTTCCCGATATTGCAATGACAGCCGGTTATACGATCATGAACCCTAATCTTTATAAAGGGCTTGAAAAAGAGTTCGGAGGCGATTACACAATAGGCGTGGTGTGCAATGTCCCCCTGTTTCATTTCGGTGACAGGAGACATACACTCAATGCTGCAAGGGCAGAACATGAGGCGGCCACATTGAAACTTGAAGAAGCAAAAGAACTAATGGTTCTTCAGCTCCAGCAGGCAATATTCAGATACAATGAAGCTGTAAAGACAACTGAACTGGCTAATCTCGCACTCGGGCAATCAGCAAAAAATCTTAAATATACCGAGGATGGCTTCAGGGAAGGGATCCAGAAAACAACCGACCTCCTTGAAGCTCAGGTGCTCTGGCAGAAAGCATTCTCAGAGCTCATCGACGCCCGGACAGAACAGCAGATGGCAGCATCAAACATAAAAAAATTAACAGGAAAATATTAACAGGAAATAACTCAGAAAAATGGAAACCAAAATTTTATTAATACCAGCAGCTGCTATTCTCATATCATGCAGCAGCAATAATAACACAAATCCTGTTCTGGAAAAACAGGAGAGTGTCCCGGTAAAGGTGGTAAAAGCAGAGGAGAAGCTGTATACCCCAAGCCTTGAGTTGTCAGGAACTGCATTTGCTGACAGGGAGGCTAACCTGGGTTCAGCGCTTCCGGGAAGGGTTGAAAAGATCTATTTCCCTGAAGGCAGCCACGTCAAAAAAGGAGATTTGCTTGTAAGCATGTCGGGAGAACTGTACACACAGACACTCGTCGAATTCCAGACAATCGAAAAAGACTTTGAACGGGTTGCAAGGCTTAATGAAAAGGGCAGCGTAACACAGCAGGAATATGATCACGTCAAGGCTATGTACGACGCCTCACGGTCAAAGGTCGAGATGATGAAAAAGAATGCTGAAATTGTTGCCCCGTTCTCAGGGATGATAGTAGAATACCTTGTACATGAAGGAGAGAATTACTTCTTTAACCTGAATCTCGATCCGGGCTATTCATCAACCTCCGGAATTCTCAGGCTGATGAAACTTGATCCAATTCATGTTGAAGCAGAGGTCAACGAAAAGGACCTTTCTCTGCTCAGAAAAGGTCTGAGCGCAAATGTCACTTTCGATGCTATCAGCGATACTACTTTCACGGGTAAGATAACTTATATCAAACCGGCTCTCTCTGCCCTTACCCATACGGCAACTGTAAAAATCGAAATCAGCAACCCGCGCGAAATTATTAAGCCCGGCATGTATGGCCATGTAAAAATAAACCTCGATCCTCGTAAAATGGTCTTCGTGCCCCTTAATGCCATCTATAGGCCGGCAGGCACTTCAGATGATTACATTTTCATTGCCGAGGGGAACATTGTAAAAAGGATACAAACTCAAAGGCTTGCGACTGACAATTCATTTGTTGCGGTCTCTGGTTTAAATGCCGGAACAAATGTAGTTGTATATGGAAAGGAAAAGCTATCGGACGGAACCTTAGTAGAAATAAAATAAAAGGAGGTAAGCAAATGAAACTTCCAAAAATATCTGTTGACAGGCCTGTTGCAACTGTAATGGCTTTTATGGCAATACTTCTTTTCGGAATCGTTTCCCTCAGGATGCTGCCTCTTGATGTTATGCCTGCAATGGAATTGCCGTCACTTACAATCCTTACAGTCTACCCGGGTGCTTCGGCAAATGAGGTTGAAGATCAGGTAAGCAAGGTAATTGAAACCCAACTTTCCGGTGCCCAGGATCTGAAGAATATAAGATCATCATCAAGAGAAAATGTTTCAGTTGTTGCGCTTGAATTCAACTGGGGAACTGATATTTCGCAGGCAGCAAATAACACGAGGGATATGCTCGAACTTGTAAAGAGTAATCTCCCTGACGGATCAAATGATCCTATTATTTATAAGGTAAACAGTTCAATGATCCCGGTTCTTATCTATGGTATCACCGCAACTGAAAGTTACAACGGAATGGGACAGATAATTGAAGACAGGATTGCCGGACCGTTGAGAAAGATTGAGGGGGTCGGATCGGTTATCTATATCGGGCACCCCGAACGTGAAATAAAGATAAATGTTGATCCCTCAAAACTCCAGGCATACAATCTGTCCATTGCGGAGCTTTCAACACTACTGAAGGCAGAAAACATAAACATTCCTGGTGGAAGTATCAAAGAGGGTCTGAATGATTATTCAATAAGGATATCTTCAGAGATAACCACGCCAGAGGAACTTGCTGAAATACCGGTGACGAATTTTCTTGGCCGCCTTGTCAGGGTTAAGGACATAGCAACAATTGATGACAGTTATGCCGAATCCGACTCATATGCCAGAACGAGTGAAAGCATGGGAGCAGTCCTGATGGTGCAGAAGCAGTCGGGCAGGAATTCACTTGAAGTCGTAAAGGCAGTCAGGTCGAAGGTTAAAGAAATAAAGCCAACCCTTCCTGAAGATATCAGAATGAATGAAATTCTCGGACAGGAAGAAATAATAACACAATCGCTTCGAAGCCTGAGTGATACGTTGTGGTGGGCTCTTCTTTTCGTGATCCTCGTTGTAGTGGCATTCCTGAGAGACTGGAAGAGCAGCTTCATTGTTTTCCTGACAATTCCCTTTTCCCTTGTCACAGCATTCATCTTCATGTATGCAGCAGGATGGACAATAAATATCTTTTCACTCCTGTCCCTTATCATTGCAATAGGGATGGTCGTTGATGATGCAATTGTGGTCCTTGAAAACATTACACAGCACATTGCAAGGGGTGAGAGGCCAAGAGAAGCGGCAATTTTTGCCACTAGCGAAATGGGATTGGCAGTAGTTGCCTCAACAACAACCGTATTGGTGGTATTCATTCCCCTCATATTCGTCGGAGGTGTGGTAGGCATTTTCTTCCGTCAGCTTGCTGCACTTACCTCTGTGACACTTATCT
>JABUEV010000397.1 GCA_013314865.1 Bacteroidales bacterium
CTGTGAGCCATATATCATCCCGTATGTAACGGTTTCTTCCGTCCGATGCTACTGTATATGTAGCCCAGTTCAGAGTCCGTATTGCATTTCTTACATAAGAGGTATCACCGGCAAGTGCTGAGTATATAAGTTCCACCGACGCCTGCCGCGATGAATGGCTGTTGCCCGGGACACGGTAAGCCGTCTGTTCATTCATAACGGTTACGCCGTATTTTTCATAATCATGGTTCCCCAGTTCCCTGTATGTCCATTCAATTATACCCTTTACATCTTCTTTCCAAGACGGAAAGAGCTCCCTGTGATTCATGATAAAAGCGGCGAATGTCATTGCATTTATCTGGGTATCACTCCAGCCTGGGACATCCTCAAAGAAGGGTCCCCATCTGTTCGTTCTTAGGGGATATTTCTTCATCCATTCAAGGAATGTGTTAAATGCCTCACTGTAGATGCCTGCTTTTTCAGGATCAAGCTTTGTCAACTCTTCAAAAAGCATCATAGTGCCGGTCCAGTTAGTCGTGTAAATGGCCTCTCCAACCTTTCTTCCGGCCCTTATTCTTTCCAGGAGAGCTGCTATTTCTCCTGTCTTTGCATTCACCCTGAAAGGAAGTGGCGATCGGATGCTGTCTCCCTTAATCATGTTTTTTACAAGAGTTCCTGCAATTTTTTTTGCTGACTCAAGATATTTGATATCGCCTGTAATCTTATACAGGTTTATAAGCTCATATCCGAATGTTCCGGCTTTGTCGGGCTGGGTAAAATTCTTTCCGTTTATCATATCCCCGTCATAAATGCCGGAATGGATTACTGTATTATACGGATAGGGAATATTAGGCCATTTGTCACTAGCATCTGAAAGCGACCTTTCAAGATAATTGTCGGCCATGTACCGCATATTTTCAAGTATCTCCCGGTCACCAGTGTACGCATAAAGTAAAGCCCATGAGGAAAGAGCCATATTCAGCTGATCACCGCCAAGTCCGCGCATGTCATGCCAGGGAGCCCACACCTGGTGATTCATGTAATATTTCAGTCCGTTTGAATCAGTCTCCATGTTTTTCCAGAAATTCCATACCAGCAATATAACAGTGTCGTAGGATGCTCCTTTGTCTGCTGAAAACCATGGGAGAATTGACCCGTCAGATTTGGAAACTCTAACGGGATGATACTGAATGGTATCACTTACAAGAATTGTATCGGCTGAAACAACAGGCTGTCTTAATTCTTCTTTGCATGAACTCAATAAGTATATTGCCGTTAATGCCGGTAATACGAATAAAAATTTCTTGCTAAATTTATACATGTCAGATTCATTAATTACTCAACTGTTAAATTATTAACAATCCATCTAAAAGCCAAAACATAATGAAACGAATAATTTTATTTTCGTGCAGAATTGACTTTTGATGGCAGATAATGATACCAATTTTTAACTTGGCTCCAGCTGATGAAAAACAAGATCCATTAAGGCAATTATGTCCATTACAGATCTATAATAATTGAAAGTTATGTCAATCCTTTGAAGCATAAATTCTTATGAATAAAAAATCATTTTTCAAACTGGGCATTGCTGTTGTAACACCTCTGGCAGTGTCTCTGACACATGGATGCGGTGAAACTAAGAAGCCAAATATAATTTTTATCCTGGCCGACGATTATGGCTATGCCGACCTGGGATGCTACGGAAGCACATTTTATGAGACTCCCAATCTCGACCGTCTTGCGATGCAGGGAGTCCGTTTTTCTTCTGCATACTCTGCATGTCCGGTCTCATCTCCGACCAGGGCTTCAATAATGACAGGAAAATATCCGGTTAAAACAGGAATAACCTACTGGATACCAGGCAGGCAGGCAACAAACAACGGTTTGCCCGGCGATAAATTCATGGCACTGCCTTTTAACCTGAAACTGGACCTGGAAGAAGTTACAATCGCTGAATTACTTAAAAAACATGGTTATACAACAATGATATCAGGCAAATGGCATCTTGGTGAAGATTCACTCTATTGGCCTGAGAATCAGGGTTTCGACATTAACTCAGGAGGATTCAGCAAAGGTGCACCCGTTCTTAACAAACAGTCAAACGGCTATTTTTCTCCATACGGGAATCCAAGACTCAAGGATGGTCCTGAAGGAGAATACCTTACAGACCGCCAGACAGATGAAGCAATAAAATTCATTGAAAAAAACAGGAAAAAGCCTTTTTACCTTTACCTGTCATATTACGCTGTTCATAACCCTATGCAGGCTAAGGAGGAAGTTGTGAAAAAGTTCAGGGCAAAGGCAGATTCCACAGGTCTCTCAAAGATTGACCCTTTTACACGCGACAGATCATGGATAAGACCCGGCATGAGCGAAAATTACAAGGAAAGAATCATCCAAAGCAATCCTGTATATGCAGCTATGATCTACAGTATGGATGAAAACATAGGCAGAGTGCTGAAAAAACTTGAAGAACTTAATATTGACGGCAACACCATCGTAATTTTCACTTCCGACAACGGCGGACTTTCAACTTCAGAAGGTTCACCTACCTGCAACACTCCGTTAAGAGCTGGAAAGGGATGGTTGTATGAAGGTGGCATAAGAGTTCCGCTCATAGTTAAATACCCGGGTAAAACAAATCCCGGAACAATCATCAGAACCCCTGTTTCTTCGATCGACTTCTTCCCCACAATTGCTGAAATGTGCGGAATAAAAGAATTGCCTGAAGGGATCGACGGCATAAGCCTGCTTCCGCTGTTCAAAAATGATGAAATGCCTGAAAGACCTCTGTTCTGGCATTATCCCCACTACTCCAACCAGGGTGTTGAACCGGGTAGCGCTATAAGGCTTGGCAGGTACAAACTGATTGACAGCTTCGAAAAGGAAGCTTTGGAGCTTTATGATATTGAGAATGACATATCTGAGACAAATGATATTTCGTCAGCTGAACCTGAAAAAACAAAAGAGCTTTTCAAACTGCTCGACGACTGGAGAAAATCCAATAACGCAAAAATGATGATGCCGAATAAGAATTATAATAATTATTAACTGAGGCACGACCCTGATTCACCTTAAAACTCTACAGTATTTTTTTTGCTTTAGAATTCAGAATAACTTCATGAAAAACCTGAAAATAAATTTCAAGAAAATACTTTTTATTGCATTTTTTATATCTGTACTAATTGGTTCATGCAAGATAAAACCCCAAAAAATAGGTTTGTGGGATATTTTTGAGTACACCCTGGTAAATAATAAGACCTATTCTAATCCTTTTAAAGATGTATCGCTCACTGCAATATATACCGGTCCTGATGGTAAAAAAGCTGAATTACAGGGTTTTTATGCAGGCGAAAACCAATGGAAGATA
>JABUEV010000398.1 GCA_013314865.1 Bacteroidales bacterium
TTTCATAATTAAAAGAGCGGTTCAAAAAAATCCCGGTTACTCGCCGGGATTTTTTTTGTTTTCGCACTGTTCTGCTAATTTTTTCGCAAAATTTCTTCCGAATTCTTTCAGATAATCAGTTTTATCTCCGGCAGGAGCAAACTTGAATCCTGCTGGTTCATCAATTACTTTCAGCTTAAGATTGCGTAACGTATCTGTTATTATTCTTGCGGCTTCACCGCTCCAACCGTAGGAGCCAAAAGCTCCTGCCGTCTTGCCTTTGTCGCGTAAAGGATTAATAACCGCAAAAAGAGTGTAAACAGGAAGGAGAGTATTCTGATTAATGGTTGGTGAACCTACCAGCAACGCATCTGAAGCAATCACCCTTGATTCCAGTTCTGCAAGAGGCATTTTTTCAATATCCACAACATCAACTTCTGTCTCACCGCACTCGCTGATACCTGAAGCAATAATTTCAGCTGCCTCTTTAGTGTATCCGTAGGCCGAAACATATGCCACCAAGACCCTCTTTTTCCCGCTGCCGGCAATAACAGACAGGTAATCATTTGCATATTTTTCAGTCAGTTCAACCACCTGCTGTAAATTTTCCCTGTGAACGGGGCCATGACCAGGACAAATAACATCTATTTTCAGCGGTTTAATTTTATCGATGGCTTTAATCATAAACCTGCTGAATGGCCTGAGTATAACATCGAAATAATATTTAAATGCTTCGATATATTCTTCCGTGAGCCGGCTGAACATACCGGAGTCACAATAATGGGCACCGAAGGAATCGCATGTAAAGAGTATCCTGTCCTCTTCAAGATATGTGTATATTGAGTCAGGCCAGTGAAGATTTGGTGCAGAGATGAATTTCAAAGTTTTATTCCCCAGGTCCAGGCTGTCCCCGTCTTTTACAACCATCGACTTAAAAGGTATATTGGATATATCTTCAAGATACCTGATTGCATTGCCGCTGCCTACTACCGTTGCACCTGGTGCAATCTCAAGAAGTTTCCGCAGACTGCCTGAATGGTCTGGCTCGGTATGGTCAAGAATAATATACTCAATTTCACCAGGATTGGTAACTGTTCTGATCTTCTCAAAAAAAACATTGCTGAACTTTTCCTTTGCAACCTCTATCAGTGCTTTTTTACGGGCATTGATAAAATATGAATTGTAAGTGGTCCCGTATGCAGTGGTCATTACAATGTCAAAAGTCCTGATATCGTAATCAAGAACACCTATCCATTTGACATCTTTTGTTATATCAATTATTTTATCGTCTTTCTGTTTTTTCATGACTAGATTGTTTTTTCAGATTCTGGCGATTATGCTTTTATTTGCCTTAACCTGCTGAAGTATAGGTATTTCTATTTCAGTGCCTACAGGAAGAAAAAGGTCGACCCTTGAGCCAAATTTTATAAATCCGAGTTCATCTCCCTGTCTGACATCATCGTTTTCCTTTGCATATGTAACTATTCTTCTTGCAATTGCACCTGCCACCTGGCGGACCAATATCTCAGCCCCCGATTCAGTCTCAATCACGACCGAGCTTCTTTCGTTCATCTCTGATGATTTGGGATGCCATGCCACTATATTCTGGCCAGGATGATATCTGACATATTTCACTTTCCCTGAAACAGGATACCTGTTGCTATGCATATTGAAGGGAGACATGAAGATTGAAACCTGTATCCTCTTGTCTTTGAAATATTCTTTTTCATCTGTTTCTTCAATTACTACTACTTTACCGTCAGCCGGAGCATATACAAGCCCGGGGTTCGGCTCAAGTGACCTGACAGGCAGTCTGAAAAAAAAGAGGACAAATATGTAGATTAAAAGGGAAAATACCAGAACAAGCCATTTTACAGCTGAAATATCATGCCAGATAATATTAACGGCAAGATTCAGAATAATAAGAAATACAAATCCGGTGGCCAGTATTTTATAACCTTCTTTATGGATCCCCATGTGAAAAAAATTTGCACAAAACTAATCAAGTCAGACAAATCAACCAAAAAGTAATATAAAAAGAAACACCAGAGGGAAAGAAATAAGTGTGCTGTCGAACCTGTCAAGAAACCCACCATGTCCGGGCATTATATTTCCGGTATCCTTTACTCCGAGGCTTCGCTTCAGCATCGACTCTGTCAGATCTCCATAAGTGCCTGCAACCGAAACAATCATAGAAACAATAATCCACTCCGCTCTGTTCAGAACGCCCATCCATTCTGAAAGTACAAGGCTTGCAATAACCGATAGAATTAATCCGCCGAAAAAACCCTCCCACGACTTTTTTGGTGAGATTCTCTCGAGCAGTCTGTGTTTTCCCATTGTCACTCCGGCGAGGTATGCTCCCGTATCATTTATCCAGAGAAGTATAAAGAATCCTATTATAACCCAAGGTGAAAAATCGATTCCGGAGTGAGGCAGCAAGCTTTTCATTCCATTCTGGAAAAAAGCTGCATGGGGAAACAATGAAAGAGGAAGGGAAATATAAATAAGCGGGAAAAGTGTATGTGCCAGTGAGTCAAACGGTTTCTCCTTTTTCCTGTATAATTCAATTACAATAATCAGAATGATTACCGGAACTATAGTCAGAAGCCACTCGTAAGGAAGAATATGTGCGGCACACAATGTTGATACAACGTACAGTATGATACAAGCTGACACGCCGGGTATGATCTGAGGCTCCACACCGGCCTGCCTTACCATGGAATAATATTCATAAGAAAGGCCTGTCAGAATTATCAAGCCAGTAATGAAAAATGAAACCGGATGAAGCCAGAAGCCTCCCAGCACAATAACTACTATCCAGAAACCTGTTATTGTCCGTTTTAATAAGTTACTCAACCTGCTTTTTTATTTTCCCAGACTTTTTCTTTTTGACTTCCCCGCCAGCCGGGGCAGAATCAACTGCCTTTTTTCTTTCAGAGGCTTTTACGGCAGATTTTCTGTTTTTACTGCCGGCTTTGGACGAAGCAGGCTTTTTATTTTCTGCTTCATTTTCTGCTTCTGAATTGCCGGAGGCAGATTTATTCTCCTGCATTTTCACAAGGTCAGCTTTTCTTTTTCCAAAGATCCTTTCAAGATCCTCACTGAAAATTACCTCTTTTTCGAGCAGCAGTTCTGCCAGTTCCTTAAGTCCCTTCATATTCTTCTTCAGAACGTCAAGCGCTCTCTGGTATGATTCTTCAATAATTTCCTTAACCTCCTGGTCGATTAACTCGGCAGTCTTCTCACTGTATGGCTTTGTGAAACCAAAATCTCCCTGTCCCGACGAGTCATAAAAACTGATATTTCCGATTTTGTCGCTCATGCCAAAATATGAAACCATTGCATAAGCCTGTTTGGTGAT
>JABUEV010000399.1 GCA_013314865.1 Bacteroidales bacterium
TTGGGTGATTTGTCCAGGGCATCAGCTATGACAGATGAATCTTCAGCAACCCGTTTAAGGGTTTCAGGACCGTACAGATGCTGACTTCCGGTCACAAACCATATTTCCTTAAGACTTAAATCGACCATAAAGGCTAATTTTTAATGACTTACCGTTACCAGAAATAAATGTAAAATGCGATGATGACTGCAATTACCAGACCTGAGAAGAAAAGGTCCCAGTTGTTCCAGCTTGCCCTGGTGACAGCCTTTTCTTCAGGCGTGGCCGAACCAAAGTACAATCCTCTTATAGCCGCAGGATCAGCTTTCGGTGTAAAATAGCTTACTATAATCATAAAAGCTATTATTATGAAGAAGATAATAATCTCATAATGGAGCCAGTTAACTCCCAGAAACATCTTATAAAAGATTGAATCATGGTTCATATTACTTCCAAACACGACAAAGCCAAGGCGGGTCATACCAAGTATGAAACCCAGGATAAGGCCGTATAATCCTGCCTTTGGTGTTGTTCTTTTCGAAAGGACGCCCAACAGGAACACAGCAGCAATACCCGGAGCCAGCATCGACTGTACATCCTGAAGGTAAGCGTAAAGCACCTTGCCTATACCTTTCATAACCGGTATCCATAAAATTCCAAGGATAACGACTATTACCGTTGCAATTCTTCCCACTCTTACCAGCTCTTTTTCAGGTGCATTTGGTTTGTATTTTTTATAGAAATCAACTGTGAACAATGTTGCAGACGAATTGAACAATGAAGCCAGGGAGCTCATCAGAGCTGCAAGTATGCCGCCTACCACCAGTCCTGTAAATCCTATGGGAAGCAGTTCTTTGACCATAGCCGGAAATGCAGCATCTGAATTTGTAAGTGTTAGCAGTCCTTTCTGGTTCAAAGCATAGGCAATCATTCCGGGGATTAAAAAAATGAAAACAGGGGTTAACTTGAATGTTGCACCTAGAATAGCTCCTCGTCTTGATTCAGTCTGGTTGCGTCCTGAAAGCACACGCTGAACTATATACTGATCAGTACACCAATACCAGAAGCCAATAATTGCTGAACCAAGTATCACACCTGTCCAGGGATATACAGGATCCTTGGGTGACCTGATCAGATTAACCATGGTATCTCCGGCCTCATTTACAGGTACAGCACTGCATATTCTCATCATCTCGGACCATCCGCCAAGTTTTATAAGTCCTATAACAAGAATTGCAAGTGATCCTATCAGAAGTACGGGAGTCTGAAGCACTGATGTATACAGCACAGCTCTCATACCTCCGAGAGTGGTATAGATACCTGTCAGAATCACCAGCCCTACTGCGCTGATCCAGAAGAAATCAATTCCCCATATTGACTCAATTCCGAATACTTCTTTGAAAACAACTCCTCCTGCATATACTGTCACTGCCACTTTGGTAAGAACATAACTCACAAGTGATATTATAGACAAAAATGACCTTGCCCCGCTGTTATATCTTTTCTCAAGAAATTCAGGCATTGTAAACACTCCGCTCCTTGCATAGAATGGGACAAAAAACCATCCAAGAATAAGTATTATCCAGCCGTGCATCTCCCAGTGAGCCATTGCCATACCGCTTGAGGCTCCTGCACCTGCAAGGCCTACAAGGTGTTCAGACCCGATGTTTGATGCAAAAATCGAAGCACCGATTGCCAGCCACGTGGCATCACGACCTGCAAGAAAATAATCGGTCGAGGTCTCTTCCTGTTTCTTGAGCACCCAGATAATAATGCCCACAAGGCCTGCTACAAACAGACCCAGTACAATCCAGTCTAAAGTTGTCATGATAGATTAAGTTAAGTAATTAAACTCAGTATTTATCAGAATTTCAATTAATTCAGATTTAATCCACGATCAATTTGAGCAAGTCATCAAATTTAAGAAAATATTTTAAATGTACAAATTACACTTAATATTTTCACCGGAAAGTTATTCTGTCCATTTTTCAAGGTTCTCCTGGATGAACTCAATAATCCTGTTATTTTCTTCTTTCCCGCTTCCGGTAACTCTAAACGGCTCTCCAAATCTGATATAAATTGGTTTTCTATGATCAAGGGGGCCCAATTCCTTTATGATTTTTCCGTTGCCCCAGAAATCAGTCTTTATTGCAACAGGTACTACGGGTACACCTGCCTTTCTGGCAAGCTTTACCCCCAGTGAATTAAACTCTTCAGGCCTGAACTCCAGACTTCTTGTGCTTTGGGGAAAGATAATCAGGGACACGTTCTTTGACAACAGTTCCATACCTCCGGTCATAACAGCTTCCAGGTCTTTCCGCGGGTCTTTCCTTCCAACTACAATGGGATTTCTTGACCTCATCACATCTCCGAAAAGGGGATGTTTTACAAGACTCTCCTTTACAACAAACGTCACCTCCCTGTGTGGTGCTATAATGCAAGGAAATATCATTGTCTCAAGGGTGCTCATGTGATTGCTTATAAAAATTACCGGGCCGGGAGATTTTGTGATATTTTCCATCCCCGAAATATGAAACCTGCCTCCCGTTCTTTCAATAAACCTGAATATGTAATACGAGGAGTCTGACCAGGCTTTTGTGTCGTAAATTCCTCTCCTTGCTTCACTCCTTGTCCTGAAAACTATGTATGCATATTTGAGGGTGAAATACAAGCGGCTGTCAGTCAGTAATCTGTCACAAATTGTCGGCTTGTCTTTTACAGGCGTATTATATTCAGACGATCCGAAATACCCCTTTTGCATCAGGATCAGGTTTACAGTTACTACTTTGGTTTTTGTTCATTTATTGAGGATGTAAAAATAAAATTTATCGTTTTTATTAAAAATTTTTTTGTTTTTATTATAAAATAAATAATGATTGTAATTTTAAAGCTCACCATAAAGCCTTTATGACAAAATGAAGGGATAAATGAAGTTACCCCTGATCGATGCGATAATATTTTTCTCCCTGATTCTTGCCAATATCGCTGTAGGTTTCAGCTTCTGGTTCAGGAACAGGAACTCTGATGAATTTACAACAGGAGGCAGGGTTACGCCTTCATGGGTAGTCGGGATGTCAATCTTTGCAACATATGTAAGCAGTATTAGTTTTCTGGCATTGCCGGGCAAAGCTTATTCTTCAGACTGGAACTCTTTCGTTTTCAGTTTTTCAATTCCTGTAGCATCTTTTATTGCAGTAAAGTTTTTTGTACCCCTGTACAGAACGATCGGAAGTGTTTCAGCATATCAATACCTGGAACTCCGGTTCGGACCATGGGCAAGGATATATGCCTCGGCCTGTTATATACTGACCCAACTCATGCGTACAGGGGCTATCCTCCTGCTCCTTGCACTTCCCCTCAACT
>JABUEV010000400.1 GCA_013314865.1 Bacteroidales bacterium
GAAGTCTTATAATCTGATAGGACAGCCAGTCAGAAAATTTTGACAGCCAGGTACGGCGGTGCAAGAATTCTTCAAATGTGACCTGGCGGCAATCCTTTTCAATTATTTCATTCAGGATCTGTTCAAATTTTCCTGTGAATCCTGAATCGAGGATATCCACATTAAGCTCTATGCTTCCATAGTCGCTGAGGTGGTTCAGATTGTAGCTTCCTACTGTGCTCCATCTGCCATCGACAGTTGCCACCTTTGCATGCAGATTCGAAGGAAGGTACTCAAAAATCTTTATCCTGTTCTGAAGTATAAAACCATACAGAAAGTTGGTCGCCCTTTTGAAGACCGGAGCATCAGACTCTGCGGCCAGAACTATTTTGATGTCCACACCCCTCCTGCTTGCACGGCTCAGCAGTTTACGCTCGTTTCGTCCGGGAAGGAAATAGCTCGCAAATATTATGACTCTTTGCCTCGAATGCTTTATTGCCGACCGGTAGCTTCTCAGAATCTCAATCTTGTTTCTGTACCAGTTATTTTGTGACACTCTGACTCTCAAATTCTCCTGATATATTTTTGTCCGGGCAATAACCTCGCGGGAACGTTCTCTTCGGGGAAGAAACTTCTTGTTCCACAAGCGCTTAACTATTTCAAGTAACTCTATAAGGACAGGTCCTCTCACGATAACTGCAAAATCGAGCCATTCCTTTGATTCAGCCGTTCCATGATAACGGTTGGCATAATTCATTCCCCCGATAATGGCAGCCTCCCCGTCAACAAGAAGTATCTTGTGGTGAAGTCTCAGACTGAGATGAAATCCTTTGGTAATCAATCCAGGAGAAAACTTTCTGAAAAGAATTCCTTCCCTGGTGAGCTCTTTTTCAAGATGATCGGGGAAACTGCTCCCTCCAAAAGCATCAAGCAGGAAATAAACTCTCACCCCTCTGCCTGAAGCCCTGATGAGAGCATCGGTAATACGCCGGCCGGTCTCATCATCATCCAGTATGTAGGTCTGGATATGAATAAATTTTTTTGCCTCATCAATCAACTTAACATTAGCCTCAAAATAGGGTTCGCCACTTCTTACCAGTTCAACCGAATGTCCGCTAATGTAATTATGTCCTGATGGTTTTTTCACAGATTTCTGAAAAGGAATGTGCTGTCATGCAAAGATAAAACTTTACGTCAAGTAGCCTGATGAAATATTTTTTTGTTTATCTTCCTCTCAGGAAAACAAACTGATATGAAATATACTTGCTGTTTCTTTTTTTCTTTTGCGGCACTTATTCTGACATTCCCGCCAGCCGGAGCTCAGCAATTTAGTTCCGACAAACTGCCCGATCATCCCCGTCTACTGCTATTTGCAGGTGAAGAAGAGAAAATAAGAAAAACTATAGAATCTGATGAAATCTGGGCAGGCATTCATAACTTCATAATTAGTGAATCGGACAGGATAATTGATCTCCCTCCTGTGAAACGAGTTTTGACGGGCAGGCGTCTGCTTGACAGATCGAGAGAAGCCCTGAGGAGAATATTTTATCTCTCCTATTCATGGAGAATGACTTTGGATTCAAAGTACCTTGAGCGGGCAGAAAGGGAACTAATTGCAATTTCAGCTTTCAGTGACTGGAACCCGTCGCATTTTCTTGATGTTGCAGAGATGACCATGGCTGCGGCCATTGGATACGACTGGCTTTATAGCG
Organism: Bacteroidales bacterium; assembly: GCA_013314865.1. Classification (GTDB taxonomy): domain Bacteria; phylum Bacteroidota; class Bacteroidia; order Bacteroidales; family VadinHA17; genus LD21. Next base: position 1,692 of record JABUEV010000400.1, read on the forward strand.
GCTTATCTGAGCCATCCAGGGAAATTCTGAAAACAGCTATTCTGGAAAAAGGGCTAAAGCCTTCACTTGATCCTTCATTCAACAGCTGGCTAAAAGCCACTCACAACTGGAACCAGGTATGCAACGCAGGGATGGCCTACGGCGCGCTGGCAATAATTGATGATTATAAGGATCTGGCAACAGACATTATTGAACGGGCAAGGATATCAATTATGCTTCCAATGGCTGACTATGAACCCGACGGGGCATACCCGGAAGGATACAGCTACTGGGGATATGGAACTACCTTCAACATAATGTTGATGAGTGCATTTGAAAAACTTTCCGGAAACATAACTGTTCCTGAAATAAACAGCGGATTTCTCAGGACAGCCCAATATCTTCTTAACATGACCGGGCCTGCCGGCATTTGTTTTAATTACTCCGACTGCGGTCAGGGAGGTTCGTTTCACCCTGCGATGCTCTGGTTCGCCGGAAGGCTGAAAGATCCCTCATTGCTGTGGTCTGAAAAATTCCATCTTTTAAACAAAGGCCTGCCTTCTGACAGGCTAATGCCAGCCGCTATGATATGGGGTGCCGGAATAACAATGGATGAGATCGGCCCTCCCGAAAGTCTTATTTGGGTCGGACAGGGTAAAAACCCGGTTGCACTAATGCGAACTTCATGGACTGACAAGGAAGCTATCTTTGTGGGGATGAAAGCAGGTTCTCCTTCAGTCAATCACGGTCATATGGACATCGGATCCTTCGTGCTTGATGCAATCGGTGAAAGATGGGCCATGGATTTCGGACCACAGGATTACAACTCCCTCGAAACAGCAGGTGTAAACCTCTGGAACATGCAGCAAAACTCACAACGATGGGAGGTATTCCGTTATAATAACTTCGTGCATAATACACTTACTGTAGATAGTCAGCTTCAGGTAGTGAGCGGGTATGCTCCGATAGTAAAATACTCCGGAAACCCCAAAATGATAAATGCAGTGGCAGACATCTCCGGCATCTATACCGGACAGTTGAAAAAAGCCGTCAGGGGAATTGCAATTCCGGAGAAAAAATATGTCATTGTAAGGGATGAAATTGAAACACCTGAAGAAAAGAGGACTGTACGATGGACACTTCTCACGCCGGCTGAAGTTGCCATTACCGGGAAGAACACTGCCGAACTTTCAAAAAACGGCAAAAAAATGATACTGAAGGTTGTCTCGCCTTCAAACGTTGAAATGAAGACATGGAGCACAAAGCCTCCACATGAATATGATGCTGAAAATCCCGGAACAATTCTGGTAGGTTTTGAAACAGTCATCCCTGCTAATTCAAAAGCCACTCTTACAGTGATTCTTTTTCCTGACGGCACGGCAGTAAGGAAAAGGAGTGCCGTTAAAAAACTTGCCTCTTGGCCTTCAGATTAGATCAATCCTATTTTTTTGGTTATTTTTGAATCAAACAAATAAAATCAAAACAATGACAAGGAGACATATGATAGGCAGTATGGCTGGCGCAGCCGTTGCCGCAGCAGGCAGTTCCCTTAACAAGGCTTTCGGAGCTGAAGAGTTTGTCCCGCTCCAGCTTAAGGGAAACATCCGCCATTCAGTCAGCAGATGGTGTTATAACGATATCCCGCTGGAAGAATTTGCAAAA
>JABUEV010000401.1 GCA_013314865.1 Bacteroidales bacterium
CTCACCCGACCTGTAAAGCCCCTCAAGCAGATATTGAGCCCCATAAACACTGCACGCCATTCCACGTGATTTAATAAAGTCAATCACTCTATCCAGGTTTTCGGGCGGAACGAGGCCAAATGCCAGCGGCATCATGTTTGCATGAAGTGAAGAATGCGAAGATCCCTCGCCGTCAATATATATACCTTTAGATTTATCTAACAGTTTCTCATTAATGCTATGTTTAACAATTTCAGCACGGCTCCGGTAAAGTAAAGCATCAATATCTTTTCCGAGATATCCTGCAATTTCCGACATAAGAACCAGGTTATGATAATGAAATGCATTTACTACTGTGTTTATTTCAACCATGTCATAACCGTCTCTTTCGCCTTCCGGCGTGGCAAGCTTCCAGCCTGTGTCCTTCTGCGAAGGGGGCCAGTCGACAATGTCTCTCAGTCGCTCCTTCGTATCAGAGAAGCCAAGGGATTTCATTATTTCATCAGTGACATTTGCTGAACTTATCAATCCATCCTCACGGGCCAGGCTGAGAAGTGTCTTATGCTTGAGATTTTCATAGTAATGGTTAGCTGATTCAATATTTCCTGTAAACATGATGTCATGATAAAACATAGGAATTGTATGGAGGATCCATTCAGTCGGCCAGGTAGGGTGGTAAATAAAATACTCGTTTGTAAGCCGTGCCAGAGAATACTCGCGATCGGTGTAATAATGTCCAAGCTGGTTTATATATGCATCAGCCTCGTACGGGATTCGTTCACGGTCACCGTCAATGTATATGCCTGCGAAGGAGGTAGCCTTAATTGTGTATTTGCAAAGGTCCCATATTTTGTTCAGGACAGTATCGGAACTTTCAAAACTGCTCATTTTGTCGTCAAAGTAGTACCAGTATGCCTTCTGCTTAATGTTTTGAGGTTTAAGGTCCATGGAGCAGTTTTCAATTTCCACATACCTGAAAGGCATAATTACACCAAAGGAATCGGGGAGGTGTATAGCTGAAGACCCGGTGTTCCTGCTATCCGGAAGCAGTTCAGGTTCATATGATGTTTTTCCGGGTTCTACGGGCAGAAGGATTTTCAGGTACCTTATTGAGCCTCCCGGATTCCTGTCAATTTTCATACTGCCATCAGTCTTTTCCCCGAGGTGAATTATAAGGGTGTCTCTTTTAACGGGATTTAGAATCAGTTCAATCTTGGCAAAGGCAGATTTCCCGAAATCAATAAAGAATGTCCCGGCGCCGGTTTTAAGAATTTTATCAGGAAAGATTGAAGCAGTTAGGAATTTGTTTGCTGTTGTTGCATAATTATCCAGTTTGCCGGTGCGAAACGATTGAATCTCTGAATAATCTGTGGGGATTCCTTTGATATCCCAGATTCTTACTTTCCAGAAATAGGTTGAATATTCATCAAGTCTGGCGCCCCTGTATTCCACTTCAGTTGACTGTGATCCGGGGGTCTTGCCGCTGTTCCAGAAGTCAACCTCATTTCTTTCAAGCTTTTCGAGTGAAGAAGAGACAAGTATCTGCCAGGCTGTCTGTTTTTTTGCTTCTGAAGGTACTATCCATGTGAATTCCGGTTTCGGATCATTGATTTTCACATTATGAGGCTCACGTATGAATTCTGTCATCAGTCCTGAAGGGGGAGGAGCAGTGTTGCGTTTTGCAGAGGCAAAGAGTATCAATATCAATACAGGTATTAATATTCTTTTCATCAGGCTGGATCATTTTCCATTCATAAAGATATTAATTATGTCCGGAAAACGCAGACATGTGATTAAGATTGATTTTGAATAACCTTATTGCCAAGTCTGTTCAAAATGATTAACACGAAATAATATCAGGATTTACAGAAAAATTAATATATCTCCGGAACAATTTGAAAATTGAATATATCCCCGCTTGCCTGCTGTGTGTAGGTGAATGGCCCCAGCTTTGTATATAGTCCCAGATTTTCTTCATAAGTCCAATCACCTTCATCATATTTGAAGTAAAATCCTGCCTCAATTCCTGCGAGAAAACCTATACTTACGTCAAATCCCGCCTGAAATCCGAAGCCTGTCGACGGATTCCAGGTGGCTCCAAGGGTTATGCCAAGGTCCACATTAAATTCCCATTCTCCTGTATCGATATTATATTCAAAACTTATTATCCAAAGATCGACGCTGTAAACATTGCCGGTTGGAACCTCTGGAGATTTTGCAGTTGGTGTGTAGCAGGTCGTCTTCTCATTGCAATAACCGGGAATTTTTGTACATGCAAGGGGCATTGACATAAACAGGCCAAGAAACTCATCAAGAGTGATGGTTTTTATTTCAGGTGACGGGAAGTTAAGATATGGAGAACTGTTTACAGTCATGTATCCATAAGCGATATTCACAGGGGTTTTATAACACTGGTCAATCGCGTTTTTAAGGGCTTCCTTATATGCTCCTGCTTTTAACTCAGAAAGAGTTTTGGCCGGCATCAGATCCTCCATATCTTCCCATTTCTCAAGTTCTGTTCTATATTCAGCTTCAGCTTCTTTAATTGCGCATAACATAAATTCGGAACTGTGACTTAAAAGTTCAGCCCCCATTTTCCTCATCAAGGCAGATCTTTCATCTCCGGCGGCAATGGACCTGTTAACTGTAAGTGCAAGCACTTCTTCATATACAAAGGGAGCCCCTTCATTATATCTTTTCCAGTCTTTGCAGAAATCTTTCCATTCAGGCATAAAAGGCTTTATCACGTCCTCAATTTCTCTTGCAAGTTCATTCGAGTAAACCTGTGCCATTTCGTCTATCTGCTTCTGATATTTTTGTTCCAGCAGGTCCTTAATTGTAATTGCCTGTTCACAGCATGACTGTTTATCCCAGGGTGTGGGGAGTTGATCTCCGGTCCAGCCTGCTTTTTTTGCTTCGTTTATAAGCTTTTCATTTTCTGCCTTCAGTTCCGATTGTGTAAGAGGCTTGATTTCGGGCGGAACATCTGACGGGCGTGTCAGATGCTCAAACAGGAATTTTTTGCTGTCGCCGGGGTTCAGGTCCGAAGCTTTTTTGAATTCCTCCCATGCCTCCCTGTTTTTTCCGAGCCTCAGGAGAATGATACCCAGGTTGAAATGATATTGTCCGGTTTTGGGTGAATAAAGAACAGCTTCCTCGAAATACTTCCTTGCTTCTTCATTCTGCCCATGCCGTGCAAATATCCAGCCGATAGTCGTTGAGGTGGCGGCTGACCGTGGAAACAACTTACGGGCATAGGACAGAAGCTTAAGGGCATCATTGTATTTCCCTTCTATTGCAAGACAAAACGCCACATTGCCCAATGGAAGGGATGAACCGGTTTTCAAC
>JABUEV010000402.1 GCA_013314865.1 Bacteroidales bacterium
ATGCCTGCCTTATAGCAGTATATGTTCACGGACTGGCAGGGGATATTGCTGCCGGAAAAACAGGATTTGAATCTCTTATTGCCACTGATATAATCCGGAATATAGGAAATGCGTTTATACAAATAAGATCTGATAAATTGTAAAAAAATCAAACGGAAAAATGAAAAAAACATTTAGAATAATTGCAGTCCTTTGGCTTGCAATTTCATTTGTCTCATGTTCCGCCGGCAGAAGGGTACCTTCAACTGATGCTTCTGTAACTCCGCTTTCCGGCAATAAAAGTCTTTCAGACGGAAGCCTTATTTATGCCCTTCCCATGACAGTTGTCGATATATATGTAGAAGCAGAGAAAACCATAGAAAAACCCGGACCATACTCAGACTATGCAGGAGACCTGCTAGGACTTTCTAATATTATCAGCGAAGAAAAAGAATACTGGTCTGTAAAAAATATTATGCTTAATACCCACAGTGAAATTGATCCCTCACAATATTATATTATCCAGGCTGTAAGGCAGTTTGAGACAAATGCTCTGATGCTTCGGCAATCGGGTCTTATTCTTGATCTTTCTCCTGAAAGATATAACAGGGAGGAGGTTCTTTATGAGAACCTGAATTCTGAATCAGAAAAAATCAAGGTTACAGACCTTGGTGCCGATGAATATTTTATGTCATACAAAGACACACTTTACCGTCTTGTGAAGCTAGATACAAGCTTCATTAGACTGCCTTATCTTGTCGAGAAAAAGCAGAAACTTTCGACCGCCCAGCTCGCAGAAAGAGCTGCAAGACAGCTTATGGAGATTCGGGAGGGAAAGCATCTGATACTTACAGGCGAAACAAACGTTTTTCCGCAGGATGAAGCCGCAATCAATGAACTTAACAGACTCGAAAAAGAATATACTGAACTATTTACTGGCAGAAAAGCTTCAGAGAGCAAAACTTTTTCATTTCACATTGCTCCTTTAAAAGAAAACCGGAATAATAAGGTGACATTATTCAGATTTTCAGAACAAAAAGGAGTGCTGACAGCAGATCAGAATGAGGGCATTCCTGTCTCAGTGGAGTTCGTACCTGAACTTAAAACAGACAATATCACTATTGTACGAAAAAGTCCGCCCGTTAAATCCGCACAGACATATGACAAGCTATTCTACAGAATACCTGATGTTGTTACTGTGAAAATAAGCTACGGAGATAAAGTCATAAAAAGTACAAGAAGGCTTGTTTATCAGTTTGGCGAAATTGTTAACCTGCCCTCTAATTATATAATAGGCAAACGCATTTATTGAATCCTGCCCTTAAAGCTTTTCTGATAGTCTTCCCATTTCTGGCTCAGGTATGCTTTATCGGCAAAATAACTCAGTAACACTTCCATGTCCTTAGGCTGTCTGAATCCCGGAACCGGAGAAACAGAATACTTGTTATCCTGCAGTGTAAGAAAAACCACAGTAGGGTAAGACAATCTTCCGTTTAGCAACGCGACAGCCAGCTGGTGCGCTTTGCCATATTTGCCGTCATTAATAAATGTCTGCCCCAGAAATGTTACAGATTCCTTTCCTTCAGCATCAAATTTGACGGGGTAAAATTTCTGATTGAGAATTTCTGCTATTATCGGGTTTGTGAATGTTTCCTGATCCATTTTTTTACACCATCCGCACCAGTCGGTGTATGTATCAATAAAGATAGGTTTTGGTGTCTGTTTGCTTAGCTTTTCAGCTTCCTGAATTGTGTACCACTTGACTGTTGCAGTCTGGGAATAAGAGAAGGAGGTAATATTTATTAAAATAACCAGAAAAAAAAGTATTTGTTTCATTTTCGGATAATGATTAACTCTAATTAAAAATCTGTTTTTTGCAATTATTCCTGTTTTAAATAACGGCAAATCTTTCTATTAATTGAACTGATATCTGCAAATTCCATGCAAATTAAAATAATTTTTCAAAAATATCTCCTTTGCAGAAATCAGGGTGTTCAGAAATCTTATGTCCGTCATAAACTGCAATATTTATTATACGTAAAAATTTGCCTTAGTGTTTCATTGTAAGTTTCAGCCTGACATTAAACAATTCTTTCTCGTTTTGGTTCATCAAAACTTTTTCTTATCAACATTTACTTTAAATTATTTTTCTACATTTACCTGACTCAATAAACCCTTTCTTCAATATGGAAAAGTTAACACAGACTTTACGTGATTCCAAAGTTGCCCGCTGGGGTGCCCTGGCAATTGTATCCTTTACAATGCTTTGCGGATATTATCTGACCGATGTTATGGCTCCCCTGAAGCCATTGCTTGAAAAAGAGCTTTTGTGGAACAGCGCTGAATACGGATTTTTCACAAGTGCTTACGGCTGGTTTAATGTCTTCCTCCTTATGCTGATATTAGGCGGCATAATTCTCGATAAAATGGGAGTCAGGTTTACCGGCAAGATGGCAACAATTACTATGGTTGCGGGAACGGCTATTAAATATTGGGCAATATCGACACATTCTCTTGACAGTTCCACCATTCTTGGGATGAAAGCACAAGTTGTGGTAGCTGCACTTGGATTTGCAGTTTTTGGTGTGGGTGTTGAAGTTGCCGGAATTACAGTATCAAAAATAATAGTCAAATGGTTTAAAGGCAAAGAAATGGCTCTTGCGATGGGTCTTGAAATGGCTACAGCAAGGCTGGGCACTGCTCTTGCCCTGTCCACTTCAGTGCCAATCGCAAATGCTTTTGGAAAAGTGTCTGCTCCTGTGCTTGTATGTCTGATTATGCTATGCATCGGAATGATAGCGTTTTTTGTTTATACTATTATGGACAGAAAGCTTGATGCATCGGTAAATGCTGAAGCTGGAAGCAATCAGGCAGGTGAAAGCGAAGAGTCATTTAAAGTATCGGATATATGGTTTATAGTTAAAAACAGAGGTTGGTGGTATATTGCCATTCTGTGTGTGTTATTTTATTCATCTGTTTTCCCGTTTCTGAAATATGCTGCAGACCTTATGGTGAATAAATTCGGTGTTAAAGAGTCAGTTGCCGGACTGATACCGGGACTTCTCCCATTCGGCACTATACTGCTGACACCTCTTTTCGGAAATGTATATGACAGAAAGGGTAAGGGAGCTACAATTATGATAATTGGAGCTGTACTCCTGATAATAGTTCATGCCTTGTTCTCTGTGCCATTTCTGAACCAGACACCTGTTGCAATACTTCTGATCATCATTCTGGGAGTTGGCTTTTCATTGGTGCCTTCAGCCATGTGGCCGTCAGTGCCAAAAATAATTCCTGAAAAACAACTGGGAACTGCTTATGCAATGATCTTCTGGGTTC
>JABUEV010000403.1 GCA_013314865.1 Bacteroidales bacterium
GAAAATAGTGCAGTGCTTCGGCTTTATTTTCGAAAGTTGGTATCTGGTTGTTAACCATGTCCATAAAGATAAGCCATGCCTCATCATGCTGGGGTCCCTTGTTTGTAAGGGCGTATCCTCCCTGCTGGGCCAGGGATTCCTTGGAAAGATACTGTGAATATTCCAGTCCTTTGTTTTCCATAGCGATGTCAAAAAGATACTTTTCATCACCCCATCCATTTTCAGCAAACATTTTCTTCATGTGTCGCACTCCCATCCCGGCTATTTTCCCGAATCCTTCCCCTCTTGCTGTCTGATGGAGGAGTTCAAGTGCAGCGTCAGCATTTCCGAACCTGAGATCAAGGCCGCCGGTTCTTTCAATGTTAAGAATTCCGCTCTCATAGCAATCCATGATGAATGCCATTACAGTTGCCCAGGTGATTGTGCAGATGCCGTAGGTATCACAATAGAAGTTCACCTCAATTATATAACCAGGATCGAATATTCCGCAGTTGGATCCTATCCCTGCCGCATTTTCATATTCAGGCCCGTCAACCAAAACCTTGTGACCTTTATACGGACCGGTCCTAATCTCAAAATCATCAACCCCGTGACTGCACGACATATTACATCCAATCCAGCAGCCATCAGGTATATTCTGGGTGAAACGTTTCTTCCAGACAGATGAGTCAATTTTGTAGGCATCCGGGTGACTTCCATATCTGAAGTTATGGACAGGAAGAAGGTCGTGATCATTCATTATTTCCATCAGGTGGGCAGTTCCTACCTGTCTCATCTGGCATTGTTTGTCATCAAGTTCACGGATTTCCCTGTTAAACCTTCTTCCTCTCTCCATTATAGCCTCAAGATCAGCCACATTGTTAAGATTGCCTTTCACTCCAGGAATCTTGCAAACAAGAGCTTTTATCTTTTTATTTCTGAAGACGGTCCCGATTCCTCCCCTTCCTGCCTGTTTTAGTCTTACTTTCTTTCGCTTATTGTCATAAAAGGTGAAATTGAGCATTCCGAAGAGAGTATGTTCAGCAGCTGACCCTGTTGAAACCACTCCGATATTTTTTTTCTCACTGTCGTTATCGGCAAATACTTCAGTGAGGTGTTCAGTAAGAAGGTGAGAGTCGACAGGTTCAGGCAGAGCTTCCAGAATTTCAACATAATGATTAATCCCGTCTATAAAAATTATGAGGTCCCTGTCAGCTTTCCCCTGAAGCTCCAGTGCATCAAATCCTGAAAATTTCAGAAACGGGCCAAAGAATCCGCCCACATTGCTGTCCATTACCGAGCCGGTTTGAGGGGAAAGACTTACCACAAGCGACTTGCCTGTGCCTGAATACTGAGTTATTCCGCCAATAGGTCCCGATGAAATTATTATTTCATTTTCAGGATCATCCCATCTGGTATCAGGTCGTGTAGCATCCCACAGCAGTCTGAGTCCATAACCTTTACCTCCTATGAATTTCTCCTTCATCTCAGGAGGAACATCTTTTTCCTTTATTTCATTGTTGCCCACATTTATGTAAAGTATCTTGTCAGTGTACCCGCGGTAAAGAGGGGTCCATTTGTATTCCCATTTTTTTATTATCCTGTATTTTTCCCTCAGACTTTCCATAATCATGGCTTTAATTTGTGTGACAGCTTAGAGACGTATTTTTCAAATATATGATTTAGCAATGGTTAATCAAATGACAATAATCAATGAAGCAAACGGCTTCTTTAAAGTAATCATTTTTTTTTATATTTAGAAACACAAAGCAGTACCGGTCAGACAAATGAGAATTATTGACATTAAGCGGCATCTTGGGCACTTCAGGGCAGGTATAGCAGGTGCCGGAGGCCTCGGATCAAACTGTGCAGTTGCTCTTGCAAGAAGCGGCATAGGCACACTGGTTATAGCTGATTACGACCAGGTTGAAGAATCTAATCTCTCACGGCAGTACTACTTCAAATATCAGACAGGAAAATACAAGACCGACGCACTAAGGGAAATTATTTCACTTACTGGATCAGAAACAAAAGTGATAACCTTTAATACTGAACTTAACAGACAAAACATCGTCAGTATTTTTAAAGGGTGTCATGTTGTTGTTGAAGCATTTGACAGAGCTGAAATGAAGGAGATGTTTGTTGAGACCCTTCAGAAAGAGTTGCCGGGAGTGCCTTTGGTCATAGCGTCAGGAGTAGCCGGTTACGGGATGAACGATACTCTCAGATCAAGAAAAATTGACGACACTCTTTTCGTCTGCGGGGATGAGAGTTCCGAAACTTCCAGTGACCTTCCCCCTATGGCGCCCAGGGTTGGAATAGTTGCCAATATGCAGGCAAACATTGTCATTGAACTATTGATGAAAATGAAACCGGACAAGTCAACTGACAAATAATGAGAATAATACTGAATAACAGGGAAGAAGAGATTAACAGCAACAGTCTTACTGTAAATGAACTTTTGACTCTGAAGAAATTTTCCTTCAGGATGAGAATAGTTAAAATTAACGGAAAACTTGTACCCAGGGATCAGTATGATACTACAATTATAAACGATGGGGATAATGTCCAGATAATATACCTTATGAGCGGAGGTTAATATAAAAATTGTAATTTTGCAGTATGAGGATTCCGGCAAATATCAAAGACAAGGTTCCGCCCTTCATGAGAAATAAATATCTTCTCAGCATAATACTGTTTCTGCTCTGGATTATTTTTCTGGACTCCAACAACTTGATATCCAGGTATAAAGAGTTAAAGTATCTCAAGAAGCTTAAGACTGACAGGGAATATTATCTGGCCCGCATAAAGGAAGACAGGAGCAAGCTTGAAGAACTTAAGACCGGCAACCGTAACCTGGAAAAATTTGCAAGGGAGCAGTATCACATGAAAAGGCCGGATGAAGATCTGTACATTGTTCTTACGCCCCAGGAAAACAGGAGGGCTGAACGCAGGATGCATTAGTCCATAGCTTCAATTGCCCTGTAATACAAAAGAATATCAGAAAAACCATCATCAATCATACTCCTTCCGGTTAATTCCAGCATCGCAGCGGCTGCCTCTTCAACAGGAATTCTTTCGAGCAAGCCGTTGTGAACAAAATTAAGGTACTTGACTATTCTGAACATGTTAAACCATTCAAAAAACCTTTTTCTGAAAGTATTGGGACTGGCGGTATTATTCCTGATCTCAGAAATTTTGGCCGTCCATTGTTCAGAATTCATAAAGAGTCTGACATTTTCCGGCAATGAATTATAAAAGCTTCTGACATCCTCATCTTTAAAATAAAAAAGCATTTCGGCACTGCTGAACAAACTCTTCAGTTCAAT
>JABUEV010000404.1 GCA_013314865.1 Bacteroidales bacterium
TGACATAGACAAGTATCTGGTGAATCCTGCTTTATTGTTCAGAAATATAAAAGATGTTAAGGAAATTGAACATCAGTTCGGAAGCCTGACAGAAGAACAGATTGATATTATCAGAAAATTCTGGGTGAATTTTAATCCAAATAAGAATACACAGGAAAAAGAAGAATTCCTTAGGGTCTGGTCAGTTCTGAATGCTGTTTACTCAGAATTCAATATTGCTCTCCGGGCAAAGGGACTGGCATATGAAGGAATGATTTTCAGGGAAGCTGCTGAAAATATAATTTCTGGAAAATATCCCACGATGAAATGGGAAATGTTCCATTTTGCCGGATTCAACGCACTTAACAGGTGTGAACAGATACTTATGAAACATTTGAAAGCAGAGGGGAAGGCACGTTTTTACTGGGATTATGACAACTGCTACATTTTTTCAGGAAAATTCCCATCGGCAGGAATCTTCCTGAGAGAAAACATAAAAGTTTTCGGAAATGATATGCCGGAGGGTTGGCAGTACAATACACTTCTTTCATCTGAGACAAAAGCTCTCTCAAGAAAGGTAATAAATACCTCTTCTGATGTTGCCCAGGCAAAACTTATTCCGACAATTCTTAACTCTTTTCCTGAAATCAGAAGTGAAGATGCTCATCATACTGCCGTCATACTTGCTGATGAAAATCTCCTTCCTGCGGTCCTGACAAGCATCCCTGAGAATCATAATGAATTTAACATTACAATGGGATTCCCGTTAAAGTTCTCAGGGGTCTACTCATTTATAAACCTTATCCTGAATCTTCACAGAAACCGCAGAATTCTTGACGACAAAATCTATTTTCATCATTCTGACATTCTAAAGATTCTGAAGTCTGACCTGATTGCTCCTCTGGCTGAAGAGGAGTTTAAAGAAATTAATGACCAGATAGTAAACCAGAATATTTTATGGTTCCCTGCTGATTTTCAGGTAAAATCTGAAATTGCAAAGCTGATTTTAAAGAAGATAAAAACTCCGTCTGAGCTTAACCGATATTTAACTGATATATTATTACTTGTTGTCTCATCTACAGGGGTTGACAGAAAAAGTGAGGACAACAGGCAAAGAGTAAGAAATGAGCTTATTTACAGGGTTATACTTTCACTTAACAGATTAAACACCATTCTGGAAAGTGCGGAAATAGATTTTTCTCTTGAAACTTATCTGAGGATAGTTGATGCAAATTTAAGGTCAATATCTGTACCATTTTCAGGTGAACCGCTGAAAGGCATCCAGATTATGGGAATACTGGAAACGAGGGCTTTGGATTTCAAAAATATTATGGTATTGTCGGTAAATGAAGGCATTTTGCCTTCACCGATAACCGGGGCTTCATTCATTCCCTATAACTTACGTACCTCATTCGGCATGCCGGACATCAATCATCAGGAGGCGATATACGCATATCACTTTTACCGCCTGTTGCATCGGGCTGAAAATGCAGTCTTCTTATACAATTCAAACTCAGAAGGTTTAAGAGCAGGTGAAATGAGCCGGTTCCTGCTTCAGTTGAAATATGATGAAAACCTTGCACCTGAATTCTTTTTTCACGATTTCATGATCAGAACACGATGCTCCGTCAGTCAGGAGGTGGAAAGAACTGATGAACAAAACCGGAAGCTCATATCTCTATATGATTCAGCATCACGAAATTCATTGTTGACACCTACTGCAATAAATACCTGGCTGAACTGCAGTATGCAGTTTTACTATCGGTACGTTTGCAACCTCAGGGAGAAAGATGAATTACTGCCCGAAATTGACCATGCTCTTCTGGGAGATATGTTGCATGAAATAATGCAAAGGATCTATAAAGGTTTTGAACGCAGAATTATATATTCTGATGAAATAGACAGAATCAGAGGAAACAGAAAAGTTCTGGGCCGATTGATAGAAGATGTCCTCGTGGAAAAATTCACCAGTATGCCCGATGATCTGACAGGAGGAGGAGAATTGATTGCCAGGGAAATCCTGTATGAGTATATTAATAAGATACTGGAATTCGACAGGCTGGTGTCTCCTTTTACAATTGCCGGACTGGAAGAATATTCTGACTTTATCCTGAAATTTGATTCCAATGATGCCAGCTTCAATATCAGAACAGGCGGGAAAATAGACAGAATTGACCAGGTGCCGTCTGTCACACGAATTGTTGATTACAAGACCGGAAAAATATCTGAAAAGATCAGCTCAGTTCCGTCACTGTTTGAGGAAGACAGGGATAAAGACGGGGATGCCTGGCTTCAGACGCTTCTGTATTGCGAAGCCTATCTGGTCTCCCATCCAGGAGTTAGAGTTAGGCCTTCAGTATACCGGATAAGAAGCTCTGTAAGGGGAGAACAGGATGACATGCTGTTAATAAAGGAGGGCAGGGACCCCGGTATCTATTTGGATGATTATGGAACAATAAGAAATGAATTTGTCAGTCTTCTTACGGAAACGGTGAATAAAATGCTCTTTTCGAAGGAGCCCTTCAGAATGACACAAAAGATTGAAAAATGCAGTTACTGTCCCTATGCAGGACTTTGTATGAGGAAATATTAAAATTACATTATTTTCTTTCCAGTTCCTGCTGAAGGGCAATCATTTTTATTGCCGTCACAGCTGCTTCATCCCCTTTATTGCCCAGCCTGCCGCCTGATCTGTCAATCGCCTGCTGCATATTGTCAGTGGTAAGAACGCCAAAAATAAAAGGAAGATTATAATCAAGATTTAGTTGTGTTATACCTCTGGTAACTGATTCACAAATATATCTGAAATGAGGTGTCTCTCCCTGTATAACGCATCCCAGGCAAATTACCGCATCAACTTCGAGATTTTCTGCTACAAGCTGAGCCCCGAGTGTGAGCTCAAAACTACCCGGCACATGTCTGACAAAAATATTTTTATCGCTGGCACCATGTTTTTTGAGCGTGTTGATTGCTCCGCTGAGAAGCGAACCAGTAATATTGCTGTTCCAGTCAGACACCACAATTCCAAATCTCATTTGGCTTGCATCAGGAACAGCTTCAGGATTGTATTCCGATAAATTGGCAGTGCTCATTTGCCAGTGAAAAGTTTCACTCTTGCAATGTATTTCTCAATGGTCGTTCCTTCCGTACTCTCAGGATATTCGTCCCTGATTCTCTCGTAAAGTTTCAAAGCTTCTGCATATTTGCTTTCAAGCTCGTATAACTGGGCTGCCTTCATAAGATAAAGGGGAGAACTAAATTCATTAGAGGCAAAATCAGCTGCTTCCAGGTAGTTTGATATTGCTTTTGATGTTTCACCAAG
>JABUEV010000405.1 GCA_013314865.1 Bacteroidales bacterium
GCCAGGTATTCCCTTACCTCCTGAGCAAGAAACCTGAAGAAATTAACCAGATAATCAGCCTTTCCCGTGAACCGTTTTCTCAGTTCAGGATTCTGGGTTGCCACACCCACCGGACATGTGTTGAGATGACATTTCCTCATCATTACGCATCCAAGAACTATGAGGGCGCATGTTGAGAATCCGAACTCCTCTGCACCCAGCAGGGCCATCATGATGACATCACGCCCGTTTTTGAGCTGACCGTCAGTCTGCAGCATTACCTTCCTTCGCAGGTTATTCATTACAAGAGTCTGCTGAGTTTCCGAGAGTCCAAGTTCAAGAGGCAATCCTGCATGCCTGATGGAGGAGGAGGGACTTGCTCCTGTTCCTCCTTCAAAGCCGCTTATAGTTATTAAATCTGCACCGGCTTTTGTCACACCGGCTGCTATAGTGCCAACACCGCACTCAGAAACAAGTTTTACACTTATCCGGGCGTTCGGATTTACATTTCTGAGGTCAAAAATAAGCTGGGCGAGGTCTTCAATGGAGTAAATATCGTGATGCGGGGGTGGAGATATTAGAGTGATGCCGGGTATTGAATAGCGTGTCTTTGCAATTATCTTGTCAACCTTATGGCCTGGAAGCTGGCCCCCTTCTCCTGGCTTAGCCCCCTGTGCAATCTTTATCTGTATCTCATCGGCATTCACAAGGTATTCGGCTGTCACGCCGAAACGTCCGCTGGCGACCTGTTTTATTGCGCTCCTGACAGAATCACCGTTCGGAAGCGGTCTGAATCTTGCAGGATCTTCACCGCCTTCCCCTGTATTGCTCCTGCCACCGATCCTGTTCATGGCAATAGCCAGCGTCTCATGAGCCTCCCTGCTTATAGAACCGAACGACATAGCCCCTGTCACAAAACGCTTCATGATATTCTCCACAGGCTCAACTTCATCAATGGGAATGGGATTCCTCTTTATCTTAAGCAGGCCTCTCAGGAAGGATGGTTCATCGGTATTTTCATCAACCTTCCTGCTGTACTCCTTGTATTTTCCATAGTCGGCAGTCCTGGTCGACCATTGAAGGAGTGCAATGGTGTCAGGATTCCAGGCATGTTTATCGCCATGCTTTCTGTAAGAATAGAGTCCCTCTGTAAGAATAGTGTCGCGGGTTGTTGGGGAAAAGGCTTTCCTGTGAGGCATCGCGGCTTCCTCTGCAATTTCAGCAAGGCCAATGCCGCCAATCCTTGATACTGTGCCTTCAAAATACCTGTCGATCACATCCTGGTGAATGCCTATAGCTTCAAAAATCTGCGACGAGCGATAGCTTCTCAGGGTGCTGATACCCATTTTAGACATTATTTTAAGAAGGCCCTTGTTAATTGCATTTATGTAATTCTCCTCTGCCTTCTGGTAGTCGAGCTGAATTGCCTTTTCCTTGACAAGCTTTTCAATTATTGCAAAACTCATGTATGGATTGATAATACTTGCTCCATAGCCGAACAGCAACGCAAAATGCATCACTTCCCTCGGCTCGGCGGTTTCAATCACAAGGTCAATCTGCATCCTTTTCCTTTTCCTGATAAGGTAATGATGCACTGCAGAAACGGCAAGCAGACTCGGGATAGGTGCAAAATTCTCATCTATTCCCCTGTCTGACATGATTATATAATTCTTGCCTTCATCAACTGCTTTTTCAGCATCAAGGCAAAGCTTTTCGATTGCCTCCTCAAGCCCGGCGGCACCTTTTGTTATGTTGAAATGCATCAAAAGAGTGGCAGCTGAGAAACCCTTGTATCTCAGATTTTTAACTATTTCAAAATATGTATTGGAGATGACAGGATTCCTGAACCGGACCATCTTTACATGATCGGGAGTCTCATCAAGAAGATTCTGCTGGAGTGAGCCAAGATACCCCGAAAGTGTCATAACCAGTTCTTCCCTTATCGGATCAATAGGCGGATTGGTAACCTGTGCAAAGAGCTGTTTGAAATAGTTGAAGAGCCTGTAAGGTTTTCGCGACAGAACCGTCAGAGGCACGTCATTCCCCATGGAACCTATCGGTTCTTTGCCTGTGGCGGCCATTTCCTTGATAATCTTTTCGATGTCTTCAGTTGAATAATTGAAGGAGATGAGATACCTGTCATACAATTCACCCATGCCAGGCGATACCTGGTGACCAGTCTCTATCTCTTCAAGCTTAACCATATTCTGCTGAATCCATTTGCCGTATGGATTTGCATTCGCCAGATGAGCCTTCAGCTCCCTGTCATCAATTATCCTTCCTTCCTCGGTGTCGACCAGCAGCATCTTGCCGGGTTTCAACCTTCCCTTTTCAATAACCTCTTCAGGCGGAAAGACTTGTACTCCGGTCTCTGAGCCCATCACAATAAGATCGTTTTTTGTGATGAGATATCTTGAAGGACGAAGTCCGTTCCTGTCGAGCATGCCTCCGATATATCTGCCGTCGGAGAAAATGAGAGATGCAGGGCCATCCCAGGGTTCCATGAATGTTGAATGATAATGATAAAAATCACGGAGTTCGGGCGGAATGGGATTTTTAATGTTTATTGATTCCGGAATGAGAATCGACATTGCATACGGAAGAGATTTGCCGCTCATCAGAAGGAATTCCAAAACATTGTCAAGAGAGGCGGAATCGCTTTTCTCAGGCTCAATAATCGGATAAATGCGTGAGAGGTCTCCAAGCTTTTCTGATTTCAGAATTGACTCTCTGGCCTCCATCCATAACCTGTTGCCTTTTATTGTGTTTATCTCGCCGTTATGTCCGAGTACTCTGAAAGGTTGTGCCAGATCCCAGCTTGGAAAAGTATTGGTGCTGAAGCGTGAATGCACGAGGGCAATAGCGCTTTGCATGCGCTCATCCTTGAGATCCAGGTAATAATCCATAAGCTGAAGCGATGTCAGCATGCCTTTATATACCAGAACTCTGGTCGACAGGCTTGGAATGTAGAAAAAGTTTTTCTGAGCAATATCAGATTCACGCACGGCCTTTTCGGCCCGTTTTCTTACAATGTAGAGTTTTCTTTCCAGATCTTCCCTCTGCAGGTCAGCTGCAAGCAGGATCTGTTTCATGAAAGGCTCAGTTGCCCGGGCTATTTCACCTATTCCTGAATTATCTCTCGGGACGTTCCTGAAGCCTATTATCTCGAGGCCTTCTTCATCAATTATTCTGAGAAGTATCTCCTCGCATCTGCGGGCATCATTTTCATCCCTGGGAAGAAAAAGAATTCCTGTGCCGAACTGTCCTTCAGGAGGAAGGGCATAACCCTGTATTAGATAAAAATCTCGCGGTATCTGTA
>JABUEV010000406.1 GCA_013314865.1 Bacteroidales bacterium
AACCCGCCAATGGGCGGAAAAATAGGTTCTGTAAGTGTGGTGATGGAACGGTAAGGAAAAATATCTTTTTTCATTAATTCTTCATTTTCAGTTCATAATTTTGTTTCAGAAAAATCTGGAAGAAATTATTAATATTCATTATTCCAGATAGTTAGTTATATTTATAAATGAAACCGGATAATCATATTTTAAAATGAAGACAATTTTAAAAATATTATTCATACTGGCATTTACGTTATACACTGGTAATAAAGCAAATGCTCAGGTTGTGACCCAGCAGAAAGACACGGTTAAGGTCCAAACTTCACAGACTAATCCTGAGAAAAGTGCTCAGGAGAGTGCCGGATCCAATAAAATGCAGAATGGCACCTCGGCAATGAAACAGACCCAGAGGGAAGTAAAAAGAATCCGGAATGGCCGTCCTGACATGACAAGGGCAACAGGAGCACGTCCCCCCTCAATAGTAAGACCTTCAGGCTCGGGTGTACCGAAAGGAATGGGTAAACCTGGTGGTGTAAGAAGAGGCGGAAGGTAAAATATCAGTCCAACTGCCATGAGAACTTCAAAGTTCATGAATTTAAAATTAACAGCTATTCTGCTGTTAATGACCAACATTGCAGTCTGTCCGCAAAACGCTCCTGGAAAATCTGATGGTAAGGAAATGCCGGCAGACTCGTCATCAAAAGTGTCAGATCATTCATTATTTGCTGGTGCAGGTTACGGGAGCAACATGATTTATCTTGGCTCCACAATAACAGGTGATCAGCCTTACGGTTACGCAGCACTCTCATACGGATATAAAAATAAGCTCTATACAACCATTTCAGCAGTGCATCTTTCAGATTTTAATCCCAAAGTTGCGTTTTATATCGGATCATTGAATTACAGCCATGTTTTTAATTCATGGTTGGACATTTCTGCAGGACTTTACGGTTATCATGTGGCTCCTTCTCTCACCGACACGCTTTTCAGTGATTTTCTCTATGGAGACCTTACACTGGGATTTGACTGGAAGCTATTATATACCAAACTCTCGGCCGGAGCATTGATGTCAACTGAAAACCAGGTTTATCTTCAGGCCAGAAATTCCAGGTACTTCAGGACACCCGGTTTTTCACGGAAAAATCTTTTTTTCTCATTTGATCCTTATGTCAATCTTTTATTCGGCACTCTCATCAGCACCGAAACCACCACTGAGACAACGGTTACAGTATCCCAGCCGTTCCGCAAGTGGAGGAAAACTTCAACTTCGCAGAGTACCACAAACACAGTTGTAAAAAAGTCATTCGGTCTGATTGAAGCAGATTTTGGACTGCCTGTTGCACTTAACGGGAATTCATTTACAATTGAGGCTGAACCAGGTTATGTACTTTCAGTACATGATGATCCTTATTATCCAGGTATTAAAGGTTTTATTTTCATGTTGAGCGGTTTCTTTAAAATTTTCTGATACAATACCATGAATGTACTGATTGTTGAAGATGAAAAGAGTCTTGCTAAGGAGATTGCATCATTCCTCAAAGCGGAGAATATTCTCTGTGACATCGCATACACCGGGATGGATGCATCGGAAAAAATAGCTGTAAACCTTTATGACTTCATTCTTCTGGATCTTGGCTTGCCCGACTATAACGGGCTCGACCTTATTAAAGAGGCAAAGAAAGCAGGCAGTGAGTCTGCAATAATTATAATAACAGCAAGAGGTGCGGTGGAAGATAAAGTCAGGGGTCTCGATCTCGGTGCTGACGATTATATTGCAAAACCATTTGCACTTATTGAACTCTTGTCGAGGATAAATGCAGTAGCGCGCAGGAAATTCGGTATAAATAGTCAGGATATAAAGCTTGGTGAGTTTGTTATTCAGGTTCAGTCAAGAAAAGTTTTCTGCAACGGAAAGGAAGTTGAACTCACAAAAAGGGAGTATGATCTTCTTCAGTATCTTGTACTTAACAGGAACAAGGTTTTGACCCGGCACCAGCTCTACGAACATATCTGGGGAAATATTCTGGATGATCAGTACGACAGCAATTTTATTGACGTTCATATAAAGAATCTTAGAAAAAAGCTTAATATTTATGCTCCGACGCCATGGCTTGAAACAGTCAGAGGTGTTGGCTACAGGGTCAGCGATGACCAAACAGAAAACGAAGTATGATCAGGCTTAAGACAAAACTTGCCCTGTTTAACCTGGCATCAAAGCTTGCCTTTACATCAGTTTTTCTTCTTCTTCTTCCTTATATAATTGAAAGAATCAACCTGCGTCAGATCGACAGGGATCTGATACGCAAGCGTGAACAGGTTATTGATCTCATTTCCAGAACCGGGATTGAGCCTTTTATTACTTCAGATTCAACTGATGCTTTCGGGAGTTTTAATATTTTAAAGGAAGAGTTTATAAGCCTTGAGCGTACAGGGCAGGATGAGAATCTTAATTTCATTGAAGTGACCAGGAGAATAATTGATGATGAGGAAATAGAATACCGTGTGCTTAATTATTCGTTTCTGGTCGACGGACAAATGTATCTGCTTGAAATAGGTAAAAGCCTTTCAAGCATTCAGAACGCAAGAAAAGAAATCAGCCGGATCATTCTTGTTTTTCTTGGGGTAATTATCCTGTTTACGCTAATAACCGACCTGCAATACACACATTTTGTCCTCCGTCCTCTCGATAAAATAACCGGTAAATTAAAAGGTATTTCATCACCTTCTTTGTTTGACAGGTCACCTGTCAGGACTTCTACTCTTGATTTTTTCAGACTCGACCAGGCACTGAGGGAATTGATGGATAACATTGACAGCCTTTTCAGAAAAGAAAAAGAGATAACAGTAAATATTTCACATGAACTACTTACTCCTGTTTCAGTTATTCGCAGCAGGCTGGAAAACCTGCTTCTTGAAAAAGATGTAGCCCCTGGAATCGCTGAAAAAATAGAAGAATCTCTTAAGACGCTTCACAGATTACAGATGCTGGTAAATTCACTCCTGATGATTGCAAGAATCGAAAGCCGTCAATATCTGAGGGAGGATAATGTCTCGGTAAAGGAATTGCTGGCTGAAGTGACTGATGAGATAAGACCGATGGCTGAGGATAAAGACATTTTAATGAAAGAGGTTATGGAAAGCGATCTGCTGTTTAAGAATGCAAACAGGTCTCTTTTATTTTCGATGTTTTACAATGTTGTAAATAATGCTGTTAAAAACACCAGTCAGAACGGTGAGATAAGATTGAGAACATTTTTCGCTGACAAACGGTTTATAGTGACTGTTGAAGATACCGGTACAGGTATGACCGA
>JABUEV010000407.1 GCA_013314865.1 Bacteroidales bacterium
TGCCGAATTTGTCAGTGAAATAAGACTTGGGAGCCTTTGGCAGGGGGGAGAATTTACTGTCGACTCAATAAAGCTTTTTTTGAGAATTGAGGATGTAAAAGGAAATGTTAACTCAAAACAGGTATTGACAATTTCGGAAATTGCTGACCGCCTATACTATGACTCTGCTTATTATGCAAATACCCAGGTAAATCTTACAGGATTTGATGCAGCTGTTATAGAACTACCCCCGCTCAGGGCGGATACTGTCAATAATCTTGAAGTTAACCTGCCGCTGGAATTTGGCAATTATCTCATGCGCGACACATCAATGCTGTTTCACAGCAATTCAAAACCTGACTTCAGGTCCTTTTTTAAAGGACTATATTTCAGAATCACATCTTCCACCGCTCCCCTGCTCCTGACGATAAAACTGGAACCTCCTGTTTCCACAGCTTATTCAAATAATTACTTTATCCTGTATTATCATGATAAATCAAATATTACACGAAAATATTACTTCATACTTGACGCTGTAAGCAAAAATGCCTGTTTCAACAGGTTCTCGCATGATTTCAGTGCTGCTGAACCTGACAAAAGAATCAGGCACCTTAACGACGGAGTGAGAGATACTCTTACTTATGTTCAGAGCCTGAACGGCGTTTCTACAAAGTTAGTAATACCCGGACTTAAGGATATAAAGGCAAATCAGCAATTTGCCGGAGCCTCAGTAAATAAGGCAAGAATTATCGTGCCGGTTCACCTGGATAATGATATTCTTAAAAATAAAACGGTTTCATCACAGATTTACCTTGCTTACAAAAACTCAAAAGGACAACTCACTTTAGTTCCTGACTACAATATAAATGCAAGCTTTTTTGACGGAAAACTCGACACACTTAAAGGTGTGTACCAATTCAATATAGCATCCTTTGTCGACAAGTACTTAAAGGATACCAATAATACTTTCGAACCGGAGCTTGAACTTATTCTTCCCTCAGGAGGTATTAAAAATACAGTCCTCAAAGCTAACAACAGCAATATTCCCGTCAGATTTGAGTTTTTATATACGAAATTCTGAATTTCGTTCTGATTATATTGTTGTTTTTCAATTGAATTATTATGTGCGGGATTGTCGGTTATATCGGGTCAAAGCCTGCAAGGGAGATAATTATTAACGGGCTTAAAAGACTTGAATACCGGGGCTATGATTCAGCGGGGATGGCTCTGGTAAATGGCGAAGCAAGGATCTTTAAATGTAAAGGAAGGGTCAAAGACCTTGAGGAGATGGTAAACAACTCAAATTTTGACGGCACCATCGGAATGGGTCATACAAGATGGGCAACTCACGGGGAGCCCAATGAACTGAATGCTCACCCTCAGGTTTCTTATAAAGGCAATTTCATTGTAGTTCATAACGGCATAATCGAAAACTATGCCCGCATTAAAAGCCACCTTGAAAGCAGGGGAGTGAAATTTTCAAGCCAGACAGACACTGAAGTACTGGCAAACCTGATGGAACATTTATACCTGGAGGGGGATCTGAATGCCGAGCAGGCAATTACCCTGGCACTGAACCGTGTTGAAGGAGCATACGGGCTGGTTATTATATGTAAACAGGAGCCTGATAAGCTTTTTGCGGCAAAGAAAGGAAGACCTCTCGTTATTGGTGTCGGTGACGGAGAAAACTTCATAGCATCGGATGCCACACCAATAGTGGAACATACCCAGCGGGTCATTTACCTTAACGATGACGACCTTGCCATTATCAAGAAAGAAGAAATGGTACTCAAAACCATCAGGGCAAGGAAGATAGAACCAGAAGTGAAACAAATTGACCTTAAGATTGGAGAGATAGACAAGGAAGGATTCCCTCACTTCATGCTAAAGGAGATATTTGAACAGCCGAGAGCCATACATGACACCTTCAGAGGAAGAGTTCTTCCTGATTATTCAGGAGTGATGCTGGGAGGACTTCATAATGTACTGGAGACCATCGCCGCTTCCGAAAGAATTGTAATAGTGGCATGCGGAACATCATGGCATGCAGGGCTTCTGGGAGAATATCTATTTGAAGAATATACACGCATACCTGTTGAGGTTGAGTATGCATCGGAATTCAGGTACAGGGACCCGATAATAAAGAAGGGAGATATTGTAATTGCTATCAGCCAGAGTGGTGAAACTGCCGATACACTGGCAGCTGTAAAGCTTGCTAAGGAAAAAGGGGCACTTGTAATAGGAATATGCAATGTTGTTGGCTCAAGCATACCGCGTGAAACAGATGCCGGAGTCTATACACATGCAGGGCCAGAAATAGGAGTTGCTTCAACAAAGGCCTTTACCACCCAGGTAACTGTACTGGCAATGATGGCCTTCGAGATAGGATATCTGAAAGGAGTAATCACTCCTCTGCTCTATAAGGAACTAATCACCGAACTGGTTTCGATACCGGGAAAGATTGAAAGAACTCTCCAGGTAAATGAGAAAGCCCTTGAACTTGCACAAAGGGTAAAGGACACTCACAATGCCCTTTACCTTGGGAGAGGTTATCTTTTCCCTGTTGCGCTTGAGGGAGCGTTAAAGCTTAAAGAGATATCATATATTCACGCTGAAGGATATCCTGCTGCAGAAATGAAACATGGCCCCATCGCGCTTATTGATGAAAATATGCCTGTAGTGGTGGTGGCTGTGAAGGACGATACCTATGAAAAGATAATTAGCAATATTCAGGAGATAAAGGCGAGAAAAGGAAGCGTTATAGCTATAGTAACGGAAGGTGATCAGATAATAAGTAAACTGGCGGATTTTGTACTTGAAGTTCCTGAGACCCTTCCTGCATTTTCGCCATTGCTTGCAGTAATACCTCTTCAGCTCCTCTCATACCACATAGCCGTACTTAGAGGATGTGATGTCGATCAGCCCAGAAATCTGGCAAAATCAGTTACTGTAGAATAATTTACCAAAATCTTTCTGTTATGGATTCACATGAAAACTACAGGAATATTTCTCCTGAAGAATTATCAGTCCTGAAAATGAATGGCTGCTTTTCTGATGAATGGGAAAGAGTGAAAGTTCAGGATGGCTTTGATCCCTCACGGTGCCGGAATGCCAGATTTTCAGGTGATGTAAAGCTTGGTGCCATGAACGGCATTATTACCGATAAATCAGGAGTGCCGGTAAAATGCGGACTTTCAGATGTGCACCTGCATAATTGCGTGGTTGGCTCTGATGTGGTTATACAAAATATCGGCGACTATATAGCAAATTACTATATTGAGGACAACGTGATTATCAGGAATTGCGACAGGA
>JABUEV010000408.1 GCA_013314865.1 Bacteroidales bacterium
TTATTCAGCCTGCAAAGGTACAATTAATTGGGGGATTATCATGATTCTGTTTTTTTGCTAATTTGGGCCTTTAAAATTGAAGAACATGGCATTAATAAAATCTATTTCAGGCATAAGGGGTACAATAGGAGGCAGGCCAGGGGAAGGACTTTCTCCTCTTGATGTGGTAAAATTCACTTCAGCTTACGGCACATGGCTTTCCAGAAAAAAACCGGGGACCAGACTCAGGGTTGTAACAGGAAGGGACGCAAGAAGTTCAGGCGGGATGATCGCCAGCCTTGTCAATGCAACACTGAGGGGTCTTGGTATTGATGTGACAGACCTGGGTCTTGCCACCACTCCCACTGTTGAGGTTGCAGTTGCCGGAACAAATTCAGATGGAGGAATAATAATTACTGCAAGTCATAACCCGGCAGAATGGAATGCCCTGAAACTGTTAAATGACAAAGGAGAGTTTCTTTCAGCATCTGACGGAGAAGATGTGCTTGAAATTGCCGGTAAGGAAGATTTTGTTTTTGCCCCTGCGGCTGAAGCCGGATCACTTAGCCGGGATGATTCCTGGAACCGCAAACATATTGAGGCAGTACTGGCACTTGAACTGGTGAATACCGATGCAATAAGATCAGCAGGTTTTTCCGTGGCAATTGACTGTGTTAATTCAGTTGGGGGTATAATTATTCCGGAACTGCTAAATGCACTTGGTGTAAAAAAGGTGTCCGGAATAAACACCACTGCTGACGGGAATTTTGCTCACAACCCGGAACCTTTGCCCCAGCACCTGACTCAGATATCAGATTTTGTCAGGTCAGAGAAGGCTGATGTGGGATTTGTGGTTGATCCCGACGTAGACAGACTGGCTGTAATATGTGAAGACGGGTCGATGTTCGGCGAGGAATATACCCTGGTGGCTGTATCTGACTATGTACTTAAGCATACTCCCGGAAGCACTGTATCAAATCTCTCTTCAACCCGTGCCCTGAAGGATGTTACAGAAAGGTACAAATGCAGTTATTATTCGGCACCTGTAGGGGAGGTCAATGTAGTTGAGGAGATGAAAAGAAGGAATGCAGTTATAGGAGGAGAAGGGAACGGAGGGGTTATTTATCCTGCACTTCATTACGGGAGAGATGCTCTTGTCGGCATCGCACTGTTCCTTTCGCACCTGGCAGTAAGCAGAGTTAAGTGCACACAGCTCAGAAAACTCTATCCTGACTATGTCATTGCGAAGAAAAAGATTAATACCAGACCCGGTCTTGATTTTGGAATTATTAAGAACGAAATCATAAACAGATTCAGGGATTATGATGTTGACGAAAGGGACGGAATAAGAATAGAAAATGAAAACGGGTGGGTTCAGGTAAGGAAGTCAAACACCGAACCTGTTATAAGAATTTACGCTGAGGGCAGAACATTGTTAGAAGCTGATAATCTGGCAGATAATGTCATAAATATTGTTAAAAATCTCTAATAGTTGTTCATTTTTTTCCTTCTGCGGAATAAAAACCGGTTAAACGGTGTCTTTTAGAAAAAAGACAAAGCAACAATTACTGTTAAAGTTTGTTAAGCGTCAGATGATGACATTACGATTTAATACTTTTGTGGCTTGTCTTTCAGCATGAACAAAAATAATTAAGAATATCTCAGATGAAAAAGACATTAATCATTACAGCAGTCGTGGCAGTATTGGCAATAATAGCACTTATTGTAATAGGAAGTGTGTCGAAGAAGAAAGATATTGCCAATCTTTATGTTCCGGTACAGAAGGGTCAGTTTGACATAATAGTGACCACTACCGGTGAATTGCAGGCTGAAAGGTCGACAGATATAAGGGGGCCTGAGTTTGCCATGAGCAGAAACATCAGAGCCATGGACATTAAAATAACCGACCTGGTTCCTGAAGGCACTGAGGTCAAAGCCGGGGATTATGTTGCAACCCTCGACAGGACCAACTTTGACAATACGTTAAAGGATGAACTGGAGCGCCTTGCTACTTACGAAACAAACCTCGAGGTCAAGATGCTTGACACTGCAGTTACGTTAAGTAACCTCAGGGACAATATCAAAAACCTGAGATACACTGTTGAAGAAGCTGAAATTACACTGCAGCAGTCGAAATATGAACCTCCCACCACAATAAGGCAGGCAGAAATCGCACTTGACAGGGCACAGAGGTCTCTTGACCAGGCTATTAAAGGATATTCTCTGAGGGTGGAACAGGCAAGGGCGGATATCAGAACTATCAAAAATCAGCTTGCTGAACAAAGGCAAAGAGTATCTGATATCCAGAATATTCTGTCGAAATTCACTGTTACAGCTCCGGCTGACGGGATGGTGATTTATTACAGGGACAGGACCGGATCAAAAAGAAAAATAGGATCTTCAATCTCCCCCTGGGATAATGTAGTTGCGACACTGCCTGACATGTCGAGCATGATATCCAAAACTTACGTTAATGAAATAGATGTAAGCAAAGTGAGACCCGGGCAGAAAGTTGAGATTGTGGTTGATGCATTTCCTGAAAAAGCCTACACGGGAGTGGTAACTTCCGTAGCAAATATAGGGGAACAGTTACCAAATGCCGATGCCAAGGTTTTTGAAGTCATCATTAAAGTGAACGAATCGGATCCGATACTGAGGCCGTCGATGACAACAGGAAACAAGATTATAACCAAGACAATTCAGGATGTCATCTATATTCCTCTTGAAAGTGTTCAGACCGGATCAGACAGCATTCCGTTTGTTTATACAAGGAGCGGGAACAAGCAGATTGTAGTTCTTGGTGAATCAAATGAAAACAATGTAATAGTTGAACAGGGACTGGAGCCGGGCACGCTTATTTATCTGAGTACTCCGGAAGAGCCTGAAAAATTCAAACTGACTGGCGAAGAACTTATCGCTATTAACAAGGAACGCGCAAAGGCTAAGAGAGAAGAAGAAAGGAGACAGAGAGAGGAAGCTGCCAGAAATAATACCAGATTTCCGGGTATGGGAGAAATGACGCCTGAAATGATGGAGCGGTTCCGGAGCATGAGGGGCAATATGCCGGGTGGCGCACCTGGAGCCGAAGGAGCCCCTGACACTGCAGCCATCAGACGTTTTATGCAGAACAGAGCTAATATGCCGGGCGGTCAGCAAGGTGCAAGGACCATGGATACCGCAGCAATGAGACGATTCATGCAAAACCGCGGCAATATGCAGCAGCAGGGAGGCATGACCAGAGATACCAGTGCCAGGAGAAGACCGGCAACCCAACAACAGGGTCGGGCTCAGCAAAGACCTGATCAG
>JABUEV010000409.1 GCA_013314865.1 Bacteroidales bacterium
TCCCGTTCCAGGTTTTTGGATCGCCCGAATTGCCTGACAGGGGATTCAGCTTCACACCTCAGAGTGTACCTGGTGCAAAAAATCCTCCGTTTCTGGGGGTTAAATGTTACGGGACCGATCTCAGAGACGCAATTGCCGAAAAGATTGTGCCGTCGCCTTTTATCAATCTTGAATGGGTTATAGGTGCCTACAATGATTATCCGGAAAAGGAAAAGTTTTTTACAAAATACTTTGATGTACTAGCCTCAGGTCCGGTTTTAAGAGAGCAGATACAGAGTGGCATGAGCGCAGATGAGATACGTGAGACGTGGAAAGATGGTTTAAGGCGCTTTTCAGCAATAAGAGAAAAGTACCTTCTTTATGAGTAAATAATCCGGAGCCGGCAAAAAAGAATAACAGAATTCAGAAGGAGATCCGGCATCAGATTCTCCCAGGGTAAGCCTTCAATGCCTCTGCGAGTGCCTCCATGGCATTTTTCAGGTCATTTATATTGAGCACATAAGCTATTCTGACTTCATTCTTTCCCAGGCCGGGAGTTGAATAAAATCCTGAAGCGGGCGCTACCATCACAGTCTGGTTTTTATATTCAAACTCCTCCAACATCCATTGCGCAAACTTGTCGGCATCATCAACAGGAAGTTTAACCACCGTGTAAAAGGCTCCCTTAGGTTTGGGACAGTATACTCCGGGCATTCTGTTTAAGGCCTCCACCATGTAATTCCGCCTTGCTGTATACTCCCTGTTCACTTCCATGAAATATTCGGGGGGAGTGTCAATGGATGCCTCAGCTGCAATCTGCCCGAGTCCGGGAGGTGACAGTCTTGACTGTGCGAATTTCAAAGCCGTCTGTATCACGTCTTTATTTTTTGTTACCAGTGCTCCGATTCGTACCCCGCACTCACTGTACCGTTTGGACACTGAGTCAAGCAGAACCACATTTTTCTCAATGCCTTCCAGCTTCATTGCTGAGATATGTGACGCCCCGTCATAGCAGAATTCCCTGTAAGCTTCGTCGGAAAAGAGATAGAGGTCATGTTTTTTCACGATATCACGAATCCGGTCTAGCTCATCAGCTGAATACAGATAACCGGTAGGGTTGTTGGGATTGCATATGATTATTGCCCTGGTTTTGGCGGTTATTTTCCTTTCTATCTCTTCGATAGGAGGAAGCGCAAAATCATTTTCTATATATGATGTTACCGGTACAATTTTTACACCGGCTGTTACGGCAAAACCATTATAATTTGCGTATAAAGGCTCAGGAGTTATTATCTCCTCACCTGGATTGATGCATGTCATCATGGCGAAGAGAATTGCCTCCGAACCTCCGGTTGTGACAAGCAGCTCATTATGATCGATATTGATGCCAATGCTCCTGTAATATCCTGACAGTTTTTTTCTGTATGACTCATTTCCTGCAGAATGGCTGTATTCAATCACCTTCAGATTAATATTCCGCAATGCATCAAGCGCAGATGAAGGAGTGGGTACGTCGGGTTGTCCTATGTTAAGATGATATACTTTTCTTCCCTTTCGCTTTGCCTCTTCTGCATAGGGAACAAGTTTTCTGATTGGCGAGGCAGGCATAAGCATACCTTTTTCCGAAATTGACGGCATATGAGTTATATATTGTGATTAATAAAGTGTTACAGCCAAAAGTATAAAAAATCAAAGCAATAAATCATGATCATTCATATTTTCTCAAAGAAAGAAAATTAAAACCCTTCAACCTTTCAACTCTTCAACCATTCAACCATTCAACCATTCAACCATTCAACCATTCAACCTGTAAACCATTTAACCATTTAAAATATATTTTCCTATTTTTGCAACTCAAATTCAGTTTAAATATACATCTCAATGGATATTCCTTCAAGATATGACCCTGGCAAAGCAGAAGGCAGGTGGTATGAATACTGGTTGAAACACGGCTTTTTCCGCAGTGTTCCAGACAAAAGGGAACCTTATACCATAGTTATTCCTCCGCCTAACGTGACAGGAGTCCTTCACATGGGACACATGCTTAATAACACCATCCAGGACATTCTGATACGCAGGGCCAGGATGCTGGGTAAAAACGCATGCTGGGTGCCCGGCACCGACCATGCCTCAATAGCAACTGAAGCAAAAGTGGTATCAAAATTAAAGGCAGAAGGAATAGAAAAAAGAAATATTTCGCGCGAGGAGTTTCTCCGTCATGCATGGGAGTGGACTGAAAAGCATGGTGGAATTATCCTGCAGCAGCTTAGGAAGCTGGGTGCTTCATGCGACTGGGACAGGACTCTATTCACCATGGATGAAAAGCGATATGCCTCTGTAATAAAAGTATTTGTTGATTTATACAATAAAGGTCTTATTTACAGGGGAGTAAGAATGGTTAACTGGGATCCTGAAGCCCGGACTGCCGTGTCGGACGAGGAGGTAAACTATACTGAGGAAAAGTCAAAGCTCTATTATGTTAAATACAGAATTGTCGGAGAGGACGGATTTGTGATGGTTGCCACCACCCGTCCCGAGACGATCCTGGGGGATACAGCAGTTTGTGCCAATCCGGCCGATGAAAGATATCATCACCTGAAGGGTAAGAAGGTTATAGTGCCTATGGTCAACAGGGAGGTTCCTTTTATATTCGATGACTATGTTGATATGGAGTTTGGCACCGGATGCCTTAAAATAACTCCTGCACATGATATTAACGACTACGAAATAGGAATCCGCCACAACCTTCCGTCAATTGACATTTTTAACGACGACGGCACCATTAATGAAAGGGCCGGGCTCTTTGCAGGGATAGACAGATTTGAAGCCAGGGAGCTTGCCGAAAAAGAATTAAGGAATTCAGGTAACCTTTTTAAGGTTGTTCCGTATAATAATAAAATAGGGCGTTCCGAAAGAACAGATGCAGTAATTGAACCGAAATTATCTGTTCAATGGTTCCTGAGGATGAAAGAGATCTCAAAGCCTGCCCTGGATGCTGTTCTAAAGGGAGATATTCACCTTCATCCTGCGAAATTTAAAAACCTGTACCGGCACTGGATGGAGAATGTTCATGACTGGTGCATAAGCCGTCAGTTATGGTGGGGACACAGAATTCCTGCATGGTACTATGGAAACGGTGAGTATGTGGTAGCTGAAGATGCTGATAAGGCGCTCGAAACCGCCAGGATGAAAAGCGGCAATTATGGGCTCAGACCTGAAGACCTGACACAGGATGAAGATGTACTCGATACCTGGTTTTCTTCATGGCTCTGGCCGATAACCTGTTTTGACGGCATTAAA
>JABUEV010000410.1 GCA_013314865.1 Bacteroidales bacterium
TGGGGTCTGACTGTTGCACAGCGTATGGATCTTCTAAGGTCAGGACTGGAAGAGATAAGAAGACATGGAAAACCGGCAGGTATAGGAGCTCACAGAATAGAAGCAATAAAAGTATGCGTTGAACATGGACTAAAACCCGACTTCTGGGTGAAAACCTGCCACAGTCATAATTACTGGTCGGCTCAACCTGGCGCTGTCTGGAAAGATAATATGTTTGACTATGACCCCGAAGAGACCATACGTTTTATGGGAACCCTTGAGGAACCATGGATAGCATTTAAAGTGCTTGCTGCCGGTGCTATCAAACCTGAAGAAGGACTGAAATATGCATTTGAGAATGGAGCTGATTTCGTGTGCCTCGGAATGTACGATTTCCAGATAGTTGAGGATGTTAATATCGCTCTTGATACTCTTTCTCAGATAAAAGACCGTCAGAGACCATGGATGGCTTAATTTAAGACTATCCATTAATAGCTGGCCTTAAAGCGATTCTTATTGATACACATTTTAACGGTTTAATCAAGATTATGAGAAGAAATCTTCCGGAATTATTTATTTCTCTGCTACTGCCTTTGTTACCGTTTACGGCCTGCAGAGATAATGAAGCAGAAAAGAAAAAAGATTTCAGCCCGATGCGGGAGTACTCGCATCGGATGCTAATGACAAAGGAGAGATTGACGACGTCGCGTTACAGACCGGAATTTACTGATGAATTTATTCTGGGTGACGTGAATATTGATACCCTTAACCCGAGAAGGTTCTATAATTACAGCGGAGACCTTTCCGGAAGATATATTGAGGCACTGGCAACTTATTACAAAGCTGGTGAATTACCTCATCTTAAGGAGATTGTATATGAAGTTCTCAAATATCAGAAAAGTGACGGCAGATTTGGAGATACATCTCTGATTTTTATTGAAAAACTGATCGGGAGGGAGCATATGCCGCTCTTATGGGGCAACGGCAGAATGCTTGTAGGACTTCTTGAGTATTTTACCCAAACTAATGACAGCACTGTTCTCAAGTCAGCTGTCAGACTTGGTGATTTCTTTCTCGGTTCATACCGGCAGGTAACGGGAGAGGTCAGTAAAAGACTCGAAGGCCTTGGTGCTGACGGCATAATCTGCTTCACACAGTATGTCGAACCTCTTGTAAAACTTTCCAAAATTACCGGTGAACGGAAATATTCTGATGCGGCTTCAGAAGTATACAAAATATTGCCTTCAAGGGGAATTCTCCACTCACACGGCTATCTTACCACACTCAGAGGAGTACTTGAATTATATGACTACACCGGTGAAAAGACACATCTTCAGTATGTCACTGATGCCTATAATGATCTCGTCAATTCATCAGACTTTACTGTCTATGGAAGTGTACAGGAATACTTTGGCGGGAGAGGTGAGAGGGATGAGGGATGCTCAACTGCTGATTTCATACGATTAAGCCTTCATCTATATAAAATTACAGGCAATACATCTTATCTTGAAAAAGCTGAATTTGCCTTATATAATTCATTGTATTACAATCAGTTTTTTACAGGAGATTTTGGTCATCACACTTTCGATGCAAACGGATCATTTTCAAACACATTCAACGCTGCATGGTGGTGCTGTACAATGGCTGGCTTAAGGGCAATGCAGGTGATCAGGGATAATTATTTTATTGAAAAGAAGGGAAACAGTATCAGAGTTAATCTTTTTCTCGACACCGATTATTCTGACGAAGAAATTTCATTTTCACTCAGGAGGCAGGGATCGAATGGCGGTTATCATTCATACGAAATCAAGCTGGCTGAACTGGCGGAAGGCAAATTTATGGAAATACGAAAACCGTCATGGGCAGGCGAGACTGAAATACTTCTCAATGGAGAAAAATCAGATATTGCCTTGAAGGGCAATTGTTATTTTATTAACAATAAGCTGAATAGAGGTGATGTACTTGAAGTCAGGATGAAATACATTATGCGTATAAAAAGATCCAAAGGTAACCCGGTTCTTCTGAATGAAATTGACAGGCCGGTGACTGGCGCTTTGTGCTATGGTCCTTACCTGATGGGCATTGACAATAATCTTGATTACACATTTCTTGCTGAACCGAGCAGCAATTATATCTACAGCAATACTGTAATTCAAGCTTCAGAAGATGAAAAGTTGAAAAGTCTGACAGAGAATTCCTTCGTGGGTGATATTTACCTCACAGCATATTACAAACATGGCGGTTTCCCTTCATATTATCAGACAGTTATGCGGCCGGTTTCGGAAATGACCTTCAGCAGACATCCTTATATGATGGTTATTTTGCAGTTTGTCCCTGAATCGGCAGTTAATGCAAGACTTATCGACAGGACAATGCTGGTTCCCTGGATGGAATAGAATAACGGACTATCAGATATAACATAATTTACAAGTCATGAATTTTTCAATCAGATGCATCAGTCTTTATGTTCTAATTCTGATGCTTATGAATTCTTGCGGGCAGAAACGTGTTTCGGCAAGATATGATTTTAATTCAGTTAATGACAGGGTATGGATAGGAGAAGACTTCTGGGCTGTACCTCTCGAAGACTGGCACGTTAAACAAGGCCGCATCGAGTATAACGGCACAGGTCAGCAGGCTACATGCACCGTATTGCCATACATAATCGGTCCTGGTGAAAAATCTTTTACCATTAGTCTGGATATGGGCCTTCTGGAAATGGGGGCCAATTCCGGATCAGCCGGAATTATAATTGGATCAAAGGCTCCCGAAGATGATGATATTAAAGCGGCAATCTACTTTGGCAGTGGAATAAATGTTGGTGTTAATACTGACGGATACGCGTTTGCAGGTCAAAGTACTAAAAATTTACCGTCAGATTTCGATTTCTCTCATTTCAGGCTGGTTTTGACCGGGGAGAAAAACAAAGAAGGATTCCTTCTACATCTCCAGGTTCTCGATGATGAAGGTAAAACAGCAGTAGAGTTAAGAACAATGCCGGAAGCTCCGTTAGCCGGAATCATTCAGCTTGTAAATAATCCCAGGAGTGCCAGGTCACAGAACAGCGGACCCAAATTCTGGTTCGACAACATTTCTCTGGAAGGTCCGGGATTAAGTTATATCCCTGAAAACAGGTTTGGTCCGGTATTATGGAGTATGCATACCCTTAGCAACAATATCCTGAAGCTAACTGCCCAAATGCCCCCAATCTCTGAAAAGGATAATCAGTTAGTGGAAATTGAGTTTAAAACAGTTAATAAATGGGTATCTGCAGGTTCTC
>JABUEV010000411.1 GCA_013314865.1 Bacteroidales bacterium
TACGCCCGACCTTATTGAACGTATAGACACAGAGAAAACAATGCTGGTGCGCCTCAGGCTTAACCATGCCATTACTCCGCTTGACAACCCCCAGAAACTGAAGCAGGCAAGAAAAAATATTGCGCGGCTTATGACAGAGTTGAAGGCAAGAGAATTAAACAAAAACTCTAATATCTCAAAGTGATGGAAAGGAAATTAAGAAAAGAGAGGATTGGGATAGTTGTCAGCAACAAAATGGACAAGTCAATAGTTGTGGCTATCCATCGTAAGGTAAAACACCCCATCTATGGCAAGTTTGTCAATAAAACAAAGAAACTGATGGCCCATGATGAGGAAAATAAATGCAATATCGGTGACAAAGTGAGAATTATGGAGACCAGGCCTCTAAGCAAGAATAAAACCTGGAGATTAGTTGAAATAATTGAAAGAGCTAAATAATTATGATTCAGCAGGAGAGCAGATTAACGGTTGCTGATAACTCGGGTGCCAAGGAAGTACTTTGCATCAGGGTATTGGGTGGCAGCAAGAAAAGATATGCCACTGTGGGAGATACTATAGTTGTCAGCGTTAAAAGTGCCTTGCCTTCAGGTGAAGCCAAAAAGGGAACTGTAAGCAAGGCAGTGGTCGTCAGGACAAAAAAGGAAATTCGCAGAGCAGATGGCTCCTATATCAGATTCGATGATAATGCAGTTGTCCTGCTAAATAATATGAACGAGGTGCGCGGAACACGAATCTTCGGCCCGGTCGCAAGAGAACTGCGCGATAAATTTATGAAGATAGTTTCACTTGCACCCGAAGTCTTATAAACTGGAAGAAATGCAGAAAAAAGTACATATCAGAAAAGGCGACACGGTTATAGTTGTAACCGGCGAGTCAAAAGGCCAGAAAGGAAGGGTTCTTGAGGTCGACAGGGAAAAACAGAAAGCCATTGTCGAAGGAATAAACATGGTGTCAAAACATACCAAACCAAATTCCAAAGCCCCGCAGGGAGGAATCGTCAAAAAAGAGGCTCCGGTGCATATATCAAATCTTATGCTTATTGACCCTGCCTCAGGTAAACCAACCCGGATCGGAAGACGGCTGAATGACAAAAATAAACTAGTGCGTTATTCAAAAAAATCAGGGGAGGAGATAAAATAATGTACGTGCCAACATTAAAGAAAAAATACAAGGAGGAAATAGTGCCTTCTTTAATGAAGGAATTCGGCTATAAAAGCATAATGCAGGTACCAAGACTGAAAAAAATCGTCCTTAACCAGGGATTGGGACAGGCAATAGCCGATAAGAAACTTCTTGAATTTGGTGTTAAGGAATTAACAGATATAGCAGGACAGAAAGCTGTTCAGACATACTCATCAAAGGATATTTCAAACTTTAAGTTGAGAAGAAATATGCCCATTGGTGTCATGGTTACCCTCAGAGAAGACAGGATGTATGAATTTCTCGAGAGATTGATATGTGTGGCTCTCCCGCGTATCCGCGACTTCAAGGGAATAAATGCAAAACTCGATGGAAGGGGTAATTACACGCTGGGTATAACAGAACAGATAATCTTCCCTGAAATAGATCTTGACAAGATTGCTAAAATCATGGGGCTTCAGATTACTTTCGTAACCTCAACTGAAAAAGATGAGGAAGCATTGGCACTGCTGAAGCATTTCGGATTACCATTTAAAACTTCAAAAAACTGATACTGTATGGCTAAAGAATCAATGAAGGCCCGGGAGGTCAAACGTGCCAGACTGGCGGAAAAATATGCTGCCAGACGCGCTAAACTCAAAGCTGAGGGTGATTACGTTGGATTAAGCCGCCTGCCAAGAAACTCAAACCCCAACAGGTTAAGAAACCGTTGCAAAATCACAGGTCGTACAAGAGGATATATGAGACAGTTCGGCATAAGCAGAATTACTTTCAGGGAAATGGCATCATTCGGACTTATTCCCGGAATTAAAAAAGCCAGCTGGTAAATAAATAAAACTATATAATTTGAAACAATGACTGATCCAATTGCAGATTTACTGACTAGAATTAGAAACGCCATAATGGCAGGACATAAAATTGTTGAAATACCTGCCTCAAATCTGAAAAAGGAAATCGCAAGAATTCTTTATGAGAAAGGTTATATTCTCAGTTATAAGGTTGTTGAAGGTGATGGCAAACAGGGTATTCTGAAAATCGCCCTTAAATATAATCCAAAAAGCAAAAAGCCTGCAATCAATAATCTACAGAGAGTCAGCAAGCCCGGATTGAGGCATTACACAAGTGTTGATGAAATGCCAAGAGTGCTTAACGGACTTGGAATTGCCATTATTTCAACCTCAAAAGGATTGATGACCGATAAGGAAGCCAGAAAGGAAGGAGTCGGAGGCGAAGTATTGTGTTATGTTTACTAATACGGAGGAATAGAAAATGTCGCGAATAGGAAAATTACCCGTTAACCTGCCCAAAGGAGTTTCTGTGAAAATTGAGGATAACAAAATTACTGTTAAAGGTCCTCTGGGTGAATTGTCCCGTACAATCTACAAAGATATAAAAGTGGAAGTCGTGGATAACAGTATTGTACTGTCGAGACCATCTGATTCAAAAAACCATAAGTCGCTTCACGGCCTCTACAGAGCCCTGATTGCCAATATGGTTACAGGTGTTTCAACGGGATATAAAAAAGAACTTGAACTTGTGGGCGTTGGCTACAGGGCTGAAGCCAAAGGACAGAAACTTGAAATGAGCCTTGGCTACTCTCATGATATCATTCTTGAGCTTCCTGATGAAGTTAAAGTTGAAACAAAGACTGAAAGAAGAAGTAATCCGATTATTACTCTTACAAGTATTGACAAACAGCTTATAGGACATGTGGCGGCAAAGATAAGATCTCTGCGGCCGCCTGAGCCTTACAAAGGCAAAGGAATAAAATTTGTCGGCGAGCAGTTGAGAAGAAAAGCCGGAAAATCAGCAAGTGTTTAATGCTAATATTTGAAATTAATATACCAGAGGATTCTGTTAGTCAGACAGAACCTCTCAAATGATAAAAGTACAGAGAAATGGCCTTAACCAAGTTGGAAAGACGATCAAGGATCAGGATGAGGATCCGGAAAAAAATAAGTGGTACGGCAGAAAGACCGCGCCTTTCAATATTCAGAAGCAATAAGCAGATATATGTTCAGGTTATTGATGATCTGAAAGGCATGACTATACTGTCGGCAAGCTCGAAGGACAAGCAGTATGAAGGGAAACCCGGCATCAAAAAGA
>JABUEV010000412.1 GCA_013314865.1 Bacteroidales bacterium
TTTCCTCGACAAGGAATTTATGGATGTAGCCATGCGGATAAATCCTGCTGATAAAATGACTTCAGGAAACCGTATGGAAAAATGGGTGTTGAGGAAGGCATTTGAGGATTATCTGCCCCATGATATTGCGTGGAGACAAAAAGAGCAATTCTCCGACGGTGTCGGATATAACTGGATAGATACACTGAAGGCAATAGCTTCACGCGAAGTCTCTGATGAGCAACTGAAAAATGCCGCCTATCGCTTTCCCGTAAACCCTCCTATGTCGAAGGAGGAATATTATTACAGGTCAATTTTTTCCGAACATTTTCCTTCCGATTCGGCAGCATCCTGTGTGCCATCAGTGCCGTCAGTGGCTTGCAGTACAGCTGAAGCTCTCGCATGGGATGAATCTTTTAAAAACATGATTGATCCCTCTGGAAGGTCTGTTAAAAACGTTCATATTGATTCATATAAGTGACCTTGCCTGAAAGGCCATTATTCTGTATAACAATTAATTGAAATTCTTCAGTATTATAACTTTTAAGCCCCTCAACCCTTCAACTTATCAACCCTGAACTCTTTAAATCTTTGAACCGAACCCGGTAATCATGCCGGGTGAGCCCGGCGCAGCAAATTTTTGAATTATTGAATTTTTGAATCTTTGAACCCTGGAGCCCTGAAACCCTGGAACCCTGAAATAACTTTTCAACCTTTCAACCTTCTTCACACAACTCCATACTTTTATTAACATTCCAGTTGAATAGTAACACTGTTTACGAGAATTATTTTATTTTTAAGCTGGAAGAAATTAAAATCCTTCATTATGAGCAAAAATGATGATATCGACATTAAAATAATCCTTTACATTCTTCTTTTTCTTCTTTTCGGGATAATAATCATTACCTGCAAAACAGTACCTTCTGATACTGTTATGACAGTAACCGGGCCGGTGCCGGTTGAAAAGACAGGCATTACTCTTGAACATGAACACATTCTGGTTGATTTTATAGGAGCCGACAGCACCGGACCGTGGAGATGGGATAAAGAAAAGGTGGTGGAAAAAGTTCTGCCATATCTGCTGGAGGTGAAGCAAAAAGGCGTAAACACATTAATTGAATGCACTCCGGCATACCTTGGACGTGATCCATTAATTTTAAAGGAGTTGTCGGCAAAAAGCGGAATGAACCTCATCACCAATGCAGGATTCTATGGTGCAAGAAAGAACAAATACATTCCTTCGTTCTTTTATTCTTCCAGTCCGGAAGAGCTTGCAGAATTGTGGACAAATGAATTCAGAAACGGAATAGATAACACAGGAATCAAACCAGGATTCATTAAAATCTCAGTAGATGCTGATTCCGTATTATCGCCAGAACACAAAAAAATAATAACTGCAGCCGGACTAACACATTTACAGACAGGACTGGTAATTGCATCACATACAGGCCCTGACGATCCTGCATTTGAACAGATACAGATACTGGATAGTCTTGGCGTTGATCCTTCAGCTTTCATCTGGGTGCATGCACAGGGCGGAACCGTTGAGGGCAACCTGGAGGCTGCGAAGAGGGGTGTCTGGATTTCACTCGACGGTGTTACTATGAATCCGGATAAGCCATCTGATGAGGCTGGGAATATTGGATGGTACGCTGAAAGAATTATTCTGCTCAAAAATGAAGGATTTCTTGGAAAAATTCTTATTTCACATGACGCAGGATGGTACGATCCTGAATTTGAAGATGGCGGTTCTTTCAGAGGTTTTACAGATATTTTTGATTATCTTATACCTGCTCTGAAAGAAAAAGGACTGACGCAGAATGAAATAGACCAGATTCTTGTCAGAAACCCGGCTGAAGCGTTTACAATCAGAATTCGGAAAAAAAACAATTGACAATATGAAATCCTTTTTATCTCTGGCACTTTGCACACCTGCATTATACCTGGCTTCATGTACCGCCTCAAAGACTGATAAGAATCCTCCCAATATTATTTACATACTGGCTGATGACCTCGGTTATGGCGATCTCAGCTGCTACGGACAGACAAGATTTTCCACTCCAAATATTGACAGGCTTGCCTGCGAAGGGATGCTCTTCAGAAATCATTATGCCGGCTGTACAGTGTCAGCTCCGTCGCGTTCCTCGCTAATGACAGGTCTCCATACAGGCCGGACACCAATAAGAGGAAATAAGGAATGGAATCCTGAAGGACAATGGCCCCTGCCGTCCGGATCTCTTACCGTTGCCGAAATGCTTAAATCAAAAGGTTATGCCACCGGTGCTTTCGGGAAATGGGGACTGGGGTTTGTGGGTACTGAGGGAGATCCTAACAAACAGGGATTTGATGAATTCTTTGGATATAACTGCCAGAGGCTCGCACACAACTACTATCCTTATTACCTGTGGCATAATAGCGAGAAGGTTACGCTGACTGAAAATGAAGGCACAAAAACCGGAGCCTATGCACCTGATCTAATTCACAGGGAAGCTCTTAAGTTCATTGAGGAGAACAGCACCCGGCCGTTTTTCCTGTTTTATCCTAATATAATACCTCATGCAGAACTCTTTGCAAAAGAGGATTATATGAAAAGATTCAGGGGAAAATTTGATCCCGAGAAATCTTTTGAAGGAGTAGATGATGGCCCCAATTACCGCCAGGGTCCATACGGATCTCAGCCTGAGGCACATGCAGCTTTTGCTGCAATGATCACACAACTCGATGATTATGTTGGAGAAATGCTCAGCAAGCTGAAAGAACTGAACATTGACAGGAACACAATTGTAATCTTTTCATCAGACAACGGACCTCACCTTGAAGCAGGAGCTGATCCGGATTATTTCAACAGTAATGGTCCGTTGAGAGGATATAAGAGAGACCTTTATGAGGGAGGAATTAGAGTTCCCATGATTGTCAGATGGCCGGGAAAAATTAAAGCCGGCTCCGTAAGTGATCATATCTCGGCATTCTGGGATGTGATGCCAACTCTAGCTGAAATTACAGGTGTTTCATTGTCAGAACCTGTTGACGGCATTTCGTTTCTACCAGAGCTGACGGGTAACCAGAAAAGTCAGAAACAACACGACTATTTGTTCTGGGAGTTTCATGAACAGGGAGGAAAAATGGCCGTAAGAAAGGGTGACTGGAAAGCTGTAAAACTTAATGTGAATAAACCTGGAGAGACTGTTACTGAGCTTTACAACCTTTCATCGGATCCGGCTGAAGAGAATAACATCGCAATTAATCATCCTGAAATTGTGAGAGAA
>JABUEV010000413.1 GCA_013314865.1 Bacteroidales bacterium
TTTAGGTAAATCAGAAAATTGAAGAAGGGATCAGAAGGTTTCCAGGATTATTTAAACACGCATTTGCAGAACATAATCATACCTGATTTTCAGGCCTCTGTTTGAACAACCTGATCTTTCATTAAACATATTTCTATTTATGTTGTTTATAGTCATGAATGTTAAATAATAATGATTCTGTTTTCAAAAAAATAAAATACTGTTCAGATGGCACGCATGAATATATTACTGCCCGCTATGGGAGAAGGTGTTATTGAAGCTACAATAAACAAATGGCTTGTCAAGCCCGGTTCTTCGGTAAAGGAAGATGATCCTATCGTTGAAGTCGCTACCGATAAGGTTGACTCAGAGGTACCCTCTCCTGCCGACGGCATACTGGCAGAGGTAAAAGCCGCAGAGGGCTCGGTGGTTAAAGTGGGTGAAGTAATTGCAGTAATTGAAACTGAAATTCAGACAAGCGTCGAAGAAGAAAAAAAGATAGAAAACGAGGTTGCAAGAATACGTGAGACAATCACCAGCATTAAAAAAGAGGAAAAGGAAGTCGAGGAATTATCGCATGATTTGAAAAGCCGTACGCCTTCCGGAAAATTTCTCTCTCCCCTTGTACGAAGCATTATCGCAAAGGAGGGAATAAGCTATGATGAGGCAGATAAGATTCAGGGGACAGGAATGGATGGCAGAATCACCAAAGATGACATCCTCAGACTCGTTGAAAGCAGAAAAGCAGAAAAGATTCCTCCGGTAGTATCTATCTCTGATGAACAGGTGCAGAAAGAGACTAAAAAAGTATCCCAGCCGGGTGCTTCTGAAAAAGATGAGGTCGTTGAAATGGACAGGGTCAGGAAGCTCATTGCCGAGCACATGGTGATGTCAAAAAGGACATCGGCTCACGTCACTTCATTCATAGATGCTGACGTCACACGTCTTGTTAACTGGCGTAACAGCGTTAAGGATAAATTTCAGGCGAGAGAGGGGGTAAAACTTACCCTAACCCCGATCTTCATTGACGCACTTGCAAAAGCACTTCATGACTATCCGATGCTCAATGTAAGTGTTGAAGGCACCAGCATTATCAAAAAGAAAAACATCAACATCGGGATGGCTACTGCCCTGCCGGACGGGAATCTTATTGTTCCGGTAATCAAAAATGCAAATGAAAAAAATCTGACCGGGCTTGCCAAAGCAGTATCAGACCTTGCTGAAAGGGCAAGAAACAATAAACTCAAACCAGATGAGATCACAGGGGGAACATTTACACTTACAAATTTCGGAAGCTACAATAACCTTGCAGGAACGCCCATTATAAATCAGCCGCAGGTGGCAATTCTTGGCACGGGAGCAGTCAGGAAAATGCCTGCTGTCATTGAGACATCAGAAGGAGATGTTATCGCAATAAGACATATCATGATTCTTTCATTAACCTATGACCACCGGGTTATTGACGGAGCACTTGCAGGCCAGTTCCTTGGAAGGCTTAAACAGATTCTTGAAAACTACACTCCCGATCTTGCATAATTACTAAAGCGCTGTTAATCAATTAACAGTTCTTCTCGCCGGCATACTTTATTCTTCCCGGACATAAAATTCCTGGTTCTTTTGCCTTTGATTCCATATTTTAATACATTTGAATTTGTTATTATAATATTTCCTGTTGAAGGGAGACATTCAGGAGTTTGACCTGAACTGCATGGTGCAAAGGAGAGGCTTGTAATTGTAAGCCGAATAAGAAAGTTCTTTAATTTTGCTTTTCCGGAAAATGAATCTGCGTTTATTCAGCTTAAAATAATTATTATATTTGTTATAATGGTAACAAAAAGGGTAAGAGTACTCACCATATCAATACAGCTTCTGTTTTTACTCATGACTCCTTTAGCTGTATTTTCCCAGTCAAACGCTGAGAAGAGAAAGATATTCACACAAGCCGAGACTTATTTTCTGTATGAAGAGTATGAGCTGGCAAATCCTCTTTATCTCTTGCTCGAGACGGCCGATAATATGAATATTAAATATAAGATCGGAACCTGTTACCTCAACATACCGGGTGAAAAGGAAAAAGCGATTCCATATCTTGAACAGGCTGTCAGGAATGCAAGTTATGAATCAAAGACTGCTTCTCTGAACGAAAAGAGGGCCCCTCTTGATGCATACTTCTTCCTGGGCAAAGCTTACCTTGTTAATAATCAGGTCGACAAAGCGCTGAAAACTTTCACCACTTTCAAAAAACTGGCACAGGAAACAGAAAACAAGGGAGGGATGAAAAACGTGGAGTTTGTTGATCAGGCTATTCAGGCTACGAAGCTTGCCCTGGAACTTCAGATAGCTCCAGTGCTATTTACGAAAGAGAACCTTGGAAAGGAAATAAACCAGGGAGCTTTAAATAACAATCCGGCTGTCAGTTTTGACGGCAACACTCTCGTGTTTACGGAGCGGAGAGGCATAAACAGCACCCTGTATTATTCAAGGAAGGAAAATGACACCTGGTCGAAGCCTGTGGAACTGGCACCTTTAATAAATGCAGGCAATGACTGCTCTTCATGTTCGCTCAACAAGGACGGCACCCTGCTTTTCCTTTATAAGACAGATAATTACGATGGCAATATTTATTATTCGGAGTTTATTAAGAATAAGTGGACGCCTGTCAGAAAGCTGAACAGTAATATAAACACCAAGTATTACGAGTCGCATGCTGCAATTTCAGCCGACGGCAAAAGACTCTATTTTACAAGCAACAGAGAAGGCGGCTTTGGTGGACTGGATATTTATGTCTCGGAAAGGGATGCATCAGGCGACTGGGGCCCGCCTGTTAACCTCGGACCGGGAGTAAACACCCCTTTTAACGAGGATACTCCATTTGTTACTGCCAATGACTCACTCCTGTACTTCTGCTCAGAAGGACATAATTCGATCGGAGGGTATGATATTTTCAGGAGCCGCAAAACCGGCAATACATGGAGCAAACCTGAAAATGTAGGTTA
Organism: Bacteroidales bacterium; assembly: GCA_013314865.1. GTDB lineage: Bacteria > Bacteroidota > Bacteroidia > Bacteroidales > VadinHA17 > LD21. The sequence goes on from JABUEV010000413.1 coordinate 2,976, forward strand.
TCCGGTCAACACAACCGATGATGACAAATTTTTCCAGCCGCATAACAATGGCGATAATGCATTTTATGCGATGCCTACAGAATACAAAAGGGAGGAGATCTTCTATCTTTCATTCACCGGACTGGAGGAAGAAACTTATGAAAAATTCGATCTTGCTTCAATTCCTCCGGCAACAGGCATTGATTCAAGCCGTTTTTACAATAATCTTGTTCTGAGTGACCTTAATGATCAGAGTGTAGATGAGTCGGAAGTGCTTTTCTACACCGTT
>JABUEV010000414.1 GCA_013314865.1 Bacteroidales bacterium
AGCGAATGTCTCGGAGCAACTGAATGGCCTCCAGCCAACCTGGGCTATTTCAGGGGTGGAGGTTTTTCGTCACAATTCAGCACCAAAGGAGAAATGCCTCTGACAATCGTAAGACTAAACCTGGTCAAAGGACTGGGCCCTGTAATGCAGCTTGCTGAAGGCTGGACCACAGAACTGCCTGAAAAAATCCATAAAACACTTGCTGACAGAACAGATCCCACATGGCCTACTACATGGTTCGCTCCCCGCCTTACCGGTAAAGGTCCGTTCAGGGATGTGTACTCAGTTATGGCAAACTGGGGAGCCAATCATTGCTCATCAAGCTACGGACATATAGGTTCATGGCTTATTACCCTTGCTTCAATCCTGAGAATTCCGGTATGCATGCATAACGTACCTGAAGATGAAATATTCAGGCCTGCTGTCTGGAACTCCTTCGGTATGGAAAAAGAAGGAGCAGACTACAGGGCATGCGCGGCATACGGACCTCTTTACAAATAAACAATATTAATAACCTTTACTGCTGAAAAAAATTTACAATGGAACCCGAAAATGATGATAAATGTATCAGGATCGACACTGAAATCCTGAACAACCTGAACGCAACCCGAAGATGGACAACATTTATTTCTGTTCTTGGTTTTATCTTTCTTGGATTGCTGATATTTGTCGGAGCAATTACCGGAACTTTTCTTACTGCCTTCAAATCTGAAGAAACCAATCTCGGCATTCCGGAATCAATGATGCTGATAATATTTGCTGTTACAGCTCTGATATATTTTTTCCCTGTCTTTTTCCTTTTTCGCTTTTCCCGACATACAAGAAATGCCGTTCAGAAACTTGACAGGGATGAATTTTATAAAGCTTCAAAAAACCTAAGGGCATTCTTTACTTATATCGGTATAATGGCTATTATTATCATAACCGTATACCTCGTGGCATTAGCTGTTGCAGGTGCATCGATCTCCTTCCTTAATGATATGGGGTAAAAACTAATTCAGCATTGTTAGCATTTTCTTAAACCGTGAATATTGGGACAAGAATGTAAGTCTCACCTGAAAGGTCAAATTATGCAAAGAGGAGATACTGTAATTGTTTTTGACTGCGGAGCAACTAATATCAGAGCCATTGCCCTGAGCTCAAAAGGTGAGATACTTGCATCCGGTTCGTTTCCGAATAATACCAGGCCTGATCCTTATTTCCCGTGTTACCGGATCTGGGACATTAATGAAATATGGGACAAGCTGTGCCTGGCATCGCGGAAGGTTATCGAGAAAGTAAACCCCACACGAATTGCAGGTATTACAGTGACCACATTCGGTGTCGACGGAACTCTTTTCGACAGAAATGGAAATATGCTTTACCCTGTGATCTCCTGGCAATGTGAAAGAACCAGGCCAATTATGGCGGAAATAGAAAAATACATCCCTCTTGCCGATCTTTATGCTGAAAATGGGGTCCTTCCTTTTGCTTTCAATACGATAAATAAACTGATATGGCTAAAAGAAAACAGACCGGGATTGTTTGACAGACAATGTATGTTTCTTTTTATGCCGTCAATTCTCACTTTCATGTTTTCCGGTGAGATGGTAAATGACGTGACCATGGCAGGCACATCCATGATGACAACCCTTTCCTCCCGAAGGTTTTCGGACAGAATATTAGGACGGATCGGCTTAAACTCAGGATTATTCGGAACTCCTGTTGAAGCCGGAACTATTATCGGCCGGGTAACCAAAAAAGCAGCATCAGATACATCTTTGCCCGAGGGCATCCCTGTTGTTGCTACAGGGCACGATACACAATTTGCTATTTTTGGATCAGGTGCCGGAAAGAACCAGCCTGTACTTAGTTCAGGCACCTGGGAGATTCTCATGGTTCGTGCTGAAAAAACCCGGACGGAAAAAGAACAACTTGAGGCCGGAATCACGACTGAATTCGATTCCATGCCCGGCTTATATAACATAGGAAACCAATGGCTTGCATCTGGTGTCCTGGAATGGGCAAGAAAAACGCTTTACGGTGACATACATGAAAATGTCTATGAATATATGATTTCGGGAGCTGAAAAGGTTCCTCCGGGTTCCAATGGTGTAAAAGTTATTCCCGGATTCTTCCAAGAGCTTAAAGACAAACCCGGGGGGCAAATACTTGGCCTGACGCTTGAAACTACCAGAGATGAAATCTACAGGGCAATGCTTGAGGCTCTGGCTGAAAAACTGAAGGAAGGGAAAAAAGCTCTTGAAATCGCGGGAGGCTTCAGAACTGAAGAAATAATCTGTGTCGGAGGCGGTTCAAAAAACAGACTGTGGAATAAACTCAGAGCCGAAACTGCAGGAGTCCCGCTGAAAATTATCCATCATAAGGAAACTACCGTTCTGGGGGCCTCTTTTTTTACCCAATATGCCTGCGGGAATTTTTCTTCTCCCGAAGAGGCAAGATCTGCAACAGACTACTGTGCAGAAATAGTTGAACCTGGTGCCAAATAACCGGTATATTCTGATAAATCCGGTATTTATTTTCTGAAATTATTTTCAAAACAATAATATGGAAACTGCATATTTTAACGGAGATTTTATTCCAAAAGATGAAGTCAGAATAAGTCCTGATGACAGGGGATTTCTTTTTGCTGAAGGAATCTACGAAGTTGTAAGATGGTATGGTGATTTTTTCTACGACATGGATGGACATCTTGAACGTCTGAAAAGAAGTCTCCGTGAAGTGAGGATCGAATGGCCGGATGCAAATTCATTTCCACAGATAGCACTTGAACTGGTAAGAAAAAACGGTTTTGAAATCGATAAGATTCCGGCACTTGTTTACCTTCAGGTTACACGCGGAGCAGCCAGACGCACCCATGCCTTTCCTGTTCCTCCTGTGAAGCCGACAGTTTATGCATTTGCTAGAAGCTTCAAGCCGGAAAACGAAGGGAAGGAATCAGGTGTGGCTGTCATGCTGCATAGAGATATCCGTTGGGGGAGATGCGACATCAAATCAACCGCACTTCTTCCCAATACGCTTTGTTTTCAGTCAGCTGTCGAGAGAGGATTTGCGGAATGTGCTTTTGTAAAAGACGGAATCATTACAGAATGCTCACACTCAAATATATTTTTTGGAAAAGGTGACACCCTTTACACCCATCCTGAATCAGAATTCATACTCTCAGGCATAACACGCAAAAATATTATCCGGATAGCCAGAAACGAGGGAATTGAAGTTGTGGAAGAAGCTGTAAGAAG
>JABUEV010000415.1 GCA_013314865.1 Bacteroidales bacterium
TACAATGGAGAATCACAGATTAAGGCCTGAGATAGTTACTGCATCAAAGTCTGATTTCGGCACTGCAATTAGAAAATCAGGCACAACAGGCCAACAATTCTACTACTATGCCAAAAAATACGGCAGGTATTACATAAGAGCTGCGCTGGTATACGATATGAATATTGCTCTCTTCCTTAAAGCAAATCTTAATTTTTTGTTTGTAATCCTTGGAGCCTTCCTGTTTACAGGTGCAATCCTGCTGATTGTCACGAATAAGTTCGGGGAATCGGTTACCCGTCTAAAGGATTTTGCATTAAGTCTGAGAAACGACAAGCCTTTCGTATCATCCTTCCCAAAAAATGAACTTGGAGTTATCGGAACAGAAATACTTGAAATTTATAATAACCTTCTCAAGGCAAAAAACGATCTGACAATTGAAAGGGAAAAACTGTTCAACCATCTTAATGCATTAAATGAAGGGGTTGCTTTCTTCTCAAAAGACAGGGAGATAATTTTCAGTAATGACCATTTCGTACAGCTTATGAATATGGTTTCAGGGGATCTTAAAATATTCTCCTCAAATTTCTTTGAGATACCCGAATTTAACCAGGTGAACGAATTCATCAGCAAATACATCGATACTGACTTCAGCTCTTCTGATCTGCCTAAAATGGAGTACCAGATTTCGAAGGACGGAAGGTTCTTCAGGGTACAATGTGTTATTTTTTACGACAAAAGTTACGAGGTGATTCTTACAGATATAACCAAAATAGGGAAAAACAAGCTGATAAAACAGCAGATGACATCAAACATTGCACATGAGCTTAAGACACCTGTTTCTTCAATAAAAGGATACATCGAAACCCTTCTTAATGATGCAGATATAGAACCCAAAAAACAGAAGTACTTCCTTGAGAAAGCCCTGGCTCAGACTGACAGGCTTACTGATCTCATCAATGATATCTCTGTTCTTAATAAAATAGAGGAGGCTGCTGATTTATTTACTGCCGAGAAGATTAAAATAAAGAAGATTATCAGGGAAGTAAGGGATAATTTCAGATCGGCTATTGAGTCTAAGGGTATGAAGATTGAGTCGGAGATAGATAATGATGTGGTGGTAAAGGGAAATAAATCACTTATTCTTTCAATTTTCCAGAACCTGGTTGAAAATGCAATCAACTATGCAGGTGAAAATACGACAGTGAAAATTCTTGTTTACAATGAAGACAAGAAGTATTATCATTTTTCATTTTCAGACAACGGGATCGGAATTCCGCCCGAACACATAAACAGGATATTTGAGCGTTTTTACCGTATTGATTCCGGACGGTCCAGAAAGAGCGGCGGAACAGGCCTTGGTCTCTCAATTGTGAAAAACGCCATTCTTCTTCATAAGGGAGAGATAATGGTACGCAACAGGGCAGGCGGAGGAACTGAATTTCTTTTTACGCTTCCAAAAAATTAGCCAGTCTTCTTTTCAGAAAACAGCCTCAAAAACAAAATACATAACAGAACCTATCAGGGCTGACACAGGAATTGTCAGTATCCATGCCCAGAATATTTTTGTGGTCACACCCCATTTCACGGCTGAGGCTCTTTTTGTTGCTCCTACTCCTATTATTGAACCTGTAATTGTATGGGTTGTACTGACTGGAATGCCGAAATGTGTCGCCAGAAAAAGTGTCATTGCTCCTGCTGTCTCAGCGCAAAATCCTTCAAATGGTTTTAGTTTGGTAATTCTTTGTCCCATGGTCTTTACGATTCTCCATCCTCCGAAAAGAGTCCCGAGCGCAATTGCCGCGTGGCATGAGAGAACAATCCAAAGGTCTATCGGTGCATCCTTTGCCACTTTGCCGGTTGCAATCAGTGCAACCCAGATTATACCCATTGATTTTTGAGCGTCATTGCCTCCATGACCCAGACTAAAGGCTGAAGCTGACAGCAGCTGAAGCCTCCTGAAATGCTTGTCAATCCCAAATGGAGAATGTCTCTTAACCAGGTTTATAACAACAATTGAAATGATATAAGCAACTATCATCCCGAGCATTGGTGCCACTACTATAAACAACCCTATCTTCAGAAGCCCTGAATAAATAACCGATTGAAAACCGCTTGAGGAAACAGCTGCACCAACAAGACCGCCTACAAGAGTATGTGAAGAACTTGACGGCAATCCCCACCACCATGTCAGCAAGTTCCAGATGATTGCCGCCACAACTGCGGCACCAATCAGATTAAGTGTGACTATATCTGCATTTATCACACCTTTACCTATAGTTGTTGCAACTTTAAGAGGAAATATCAGGAATGCAACAAAATTGAAAGTTGCAGCCAGAAAGACTGCCGAGAGGGGTGACAGTACTTTGGTGGAAACTACTGTGGCAATTGAATTTGCCGAATCGTGAAAACCGTTTATGAAGTCAAAAACCAGAACAAGCGCAATCAGAACATATAAAAACGACATATTGAGGACAATAACTGTTTAAAAGCAAGACTTATTTTCAATTAAGCAAAATCTTTGATCAGGCCTGTTATTATTCCAAAGATGGTGCGAAAATAATCATTCATCAGGTCTGTTGAACCTTTTTCAGCAATTTATTTGTAACATTTTATCAGCTATCTTTACATTCTTAATTTTCAAAAATGAAAGAGAAATGGCTTGAGTGGGCAATGAAGCTTCAGTCGATTGCCCAGGCAGGACTTACATTCAGTGAGAACCAGTATGACATTGAAAGGTATCAGCAGATCAGAAACATATCCGTCGAAATATTAAAGGAATACACCGGGTTGGAGGAGAAAAGGATAACAGATCTGTTTGCGTCGGAAACCGGTTATCAGACACCAAAAGTTGACATCAGGGCATCAGTTTTTAAAGATGGAAGGATACTTATGGTCAGAGAAAAAGTCGATGGAGCATGGTCATTGCCCGGAGGCTGGGCAGATGTGAATACCACCGTCAAAGAATCAGCTGAAAGGGAATGTCTGGAGGAGGCCGGGGCTAAGGTAATTCCAAAAAGAATAATTGCAATCCATCTGGCCGACAGGCATTATGACTTTCCTTATCCCTATTCAATTTATAAGATTTTTGTTGAGTGTGAACTGATCGAAAATCACTTCTCGGATAATACCGAAACCCTTGAAGCCGGATTTTTTTCTCTTGATTCGCTTCCTCCACTTTCTACCGAGCGAAATACAACAGAGCAGATAAAATTATGCTTTGATGCCAGGAAACATCATACTTTTGAACCTGTATTTGA
>JABUEV010000416.1 GCA_013314865.1 Bacteroidales bacterium
AATTTCAATAGAATAGCTGAAGTTATCCTCATTTCTGAATTTTTCCAGATCAGGATAATTCCTGAGAAAGTCTAATTCTTCTGACAGGGGGACAATTATCTGATCGGAACTTATAACGGTTTGCCGTATGAGGCGTGCGTATTTGCCAAAAAGGTAATCTGCTTTTTTCCTGTTCTTAGGGTTGGAATAAAGCGACCCGATTAAATTAAGGATGTTTAAAGTGAAGTGCGGATCAATCTGGTTTTTAATTGCTTTCATTTGAAGCGAGGCAATTCTTTTCTCTGTTTCCTGCTTCTGCCTCAGCCGGTATGACTGAATGCGCGACAAGATAAGAATGAATGCCAGTATTGATCCATATATAGATGCATAAAGAGGATATTTAAGATAATAAAGCGGATTCTTCTGATATCTCAGCATTAACCCGTGTCCTGGAAACTGAATATAAATAGCAGGTTTACTGCCATTTTCAAGATAAAGAGAGGTGTGAAAAGTTTCTATTGCCTTAAGCCCTTCTTCAAGATGATAAAAAGCCGGATCTCTGAAGTTGTCTCTGACAAATACTATTGATTTAGTATCTCCGCTTGCAAAAATATACTCCTTCCTCCCGTCGCCGTCAACATCCATTGATTCCCTGGGACTGAATTCACCTAAAGGAGAGATTGTTATTTTTTTCACAATACTTAATTGAGAATCGTATTCTTCCACCTCCCCGTCAAGATTTTTTAAGAAAAAAAATGTCTGGTTTCCGTTGTAATCGGCAGTGAAGATTCGTGAATTTGACTTATCAATGTTGTCAACAATCATCTCTTTTAACTTATTGCCTTTGATGTCAAACAGGCAAAGGGATGAGGGTATTTCTTCTGAGCCAGTATATTTAAAGTATGCCGCTAAATGTAGTTTGCCATCATATTTAACCGGCACAGTATAAGCATCGGAAGGATAAGGAAGAATTTTGACCGGATCAAACATGAATTTCATCTCGTGATCAAAAATTATAAACCATGAAAACATGTCAGTATAAGGATATTCGACCTGGTAATTTCCTGGTGCCTGAATCTCAGGAATAAACTCCGGCATATTATCATTGTCCAGATCCTTGATAATGCAGTTGCTTATGTTAAAACCTGCCTCGGGCGATTTAAACAAAGTGTCCCTGTCGATGATATACCTGTACAATTTCCTCGGTTTAAGGCAATAACCGCTCTGAATAACAAAGAAAAGGTCAGATTGTGATTCTCCTCCCTCCATTGTTCCTAAAGGCCGGATAGAAGGATTACTATCACTGTCCTCGGCTTTTTGCCAGGAGTCCACATACCGGCCTGACAAAATTGTCTTTCCTGACTTTAAAGGATCAATTATGCTGAGAAATATTGAATCGTCACTTGCGGTAAAAACATATATTTCGAGGTAATTATCATGATTATAGTCGTCAAACAGGATACTGCTTAAGTGGGTAGGCTGATATTCAATATTAAACTGATCAACAATTCTGTCGTTCTTATAGACGATAATCTTGGTTCTTTCATCATCAGCAAGGTCAACTGAGATCTTTTCACTGTTTCCGTCGCAGTCGAGATCTGAATAGAAATATGATATTACATCTACTGAGAATACATCTTTAAGGTGTCGCACCGCATATTTTGAAAAAATTGGCGGTAAAATAATAATTACTGCTACCCAGATTGGGATACTCAGGAAAGCAGGATGGAGGATAAATTCTTCTATTCTCTCCCTGGACATTTTACCTGTGTTTTGCTCTTATCAGATCCATGAAGGATCTGGCTCCGGTTTTTTTGAGTATGTTTCTGCGATGCGTATTTACGGTATTAACACTTATGTAAAGCAAATCAGCTATCTCCCTGCTGCTTTTTCCTTCCAGCACAAAATTCAGTATAACCTTTTCCCTGTCGCTTAACATCTTGTATTCAAATGAATCGTCTTCTGTTTTCAGTGAGATGTGTTCCATAAGCCTGTCAATAGTGTCTTCAAGCTCATCTACGTCTACTGGCTTAAGGATATAGTCAAATACTTCATTTTTTATTGCCTTGATTGAATAGTGAGGGTAGGCAGTCACGAGTATTATAACAGGCCTGTGTGCAAAATCCCTGATCTGCCTTATTACATCAAATGCAGATATATTTTTTTCAAGCTCAACGTCTAGGAAAAGAAGATCAGGCTTTTCCTTACTTATAAATTCAAGTCCCTTTTGTGACCCTGTAAAATAGCCCTCAACCTCTATCTGTGAGAAAGGATGAAGGAGCTTTTTCAGCCTTTCGCAGGCATAACGGTCATCATCTATTATTACAGTACGGAGCGGAGGCATAAAGGTTGTTTAAAACAATTGTTGTCTCAGCCACCCGGGACGATTTGTGGTAATACCTTTAACTCCGAGTGATACGAGTCTTTTAGCTTCATTCTGGTCATCGACTGTCCACGCGTAAAGCTGAAGATTAAGCTTCTTAATCTGGGCGGATATATCCTCAGTGATAATTCCGCTGGCAAGACTTACGCCATCGAGGCCTGCGGCGACCGCAAGGTTTATATTCTTTTTATAAAGATCAGCGTTACTGCACAGCCAGTAGCAAGGAATTCCGGTGAAGACAGCTTTTGCTTACGTAATAGTTTGGAAATCAAATGCTATGATGGAAATATTTTTGTTCCGGCCGGATTTATCCAGGACTTTCTTAAGAATTGGGATGACTTCACGGCCGCATTTAATCTCAATGACCAGCCCTTTTCCTCTCGGCACTTCAGCCAGGACTTCTTCAAGGAAGGGTATCTTTTCTCCCTTGAACCGCGTGTCCTTAAAAGATCCGGCATCAAGAGATCTTAGTGTTTCAGAATCTGTCTCCTTAATAGTGTAATCGGCACCGGTGGTTCTTTTTGTATTTGCATCATGAATGCATACAATCCGGTTATCTTTTGAGAGCCAGATGTCAGTTTCAACGGCATCGGCACCTTGTTCCCATGCAAGCTTTACAGCAGAAACAGTGTTTTCGGGTGCATCAAAAGATGCTCCCCTGTGTGCAATAATCTCAACCTGTGCATTTAAGGAAACCGATGCAATAAATAACATAAAAGATAGAACTGAGATTTTCATTGTGTAAGGTTTAATTCTTAAGTACTTTATTAAGTTCATTTTTTATCAACTCCGACCACAGGGCATAACCGTCAGCATTAAGATGGAGACGGTCGTCCTGAAACAGTTCATTTCTCGGCAAGCCGCTTTTCGTAAGA
>JABUEV010000417.1 GCA_013314865.1 Bacteroidales bacterium
ATGCCTCATTACAAGGGTTAAAAATGATGTCACACAACGATATGCAGCCATTGGAACAGGTAATTTCAATGAAGATACTGCAAGGGTCTATACCGACCATCTTTTGCTTACATCAGATAAAAAAATAACTAACGAGGTATATAAAGCCTTCAACTTCTTCAATGTAAATTACAGAAAAGATAATTACTATCACCTGGTTCTTTCGCCCTTTTTCCTCAGAAATAAGCTTACATTGCTTATAGACAATGAAATAAAAAATGCAAAAGCAGGAAAAAAGGCATTCATTTACATGAAACTCAACAACCTTACTGACAGGGAACTTATAAATCACCTTTATGAAGCCAGTAACGCAGGTGTCAACATCAGACTGATAGTCAGGGGAATGTTCTCTCTGGTCACTGGCATAAAAGACCAGAGTGAGAATATAAAAGCGATAGGGATAGTGGACAGGTTCCTCGAACACACCAGGTTCATGATTTTCTGCAACGGAGGAAACGAGGAATACTATATCTCCTCTGCAGACTTGATGCCTCGGAATATTGAACACAGGATCGAAGTAACCTGCCCGATTTTCGACAAAAACATCCGCAGTGAACTGATGCAGATTTTCAATATCCAGTGGAATGATACTGTTAAAGCAAGAAAACTGGACGCATCTTTGTCAAACAAGTTTGTGAAATCAGATAAAAAACCGGTTCATTCACAGGTTGAAGTATACAATTTCATTAAAAAAATCCATGAAAAGAGTTCCTGATCAACCTGGCAAAAACTTATTTAAATTCTTCCGGGCACCAATATGAATTTAAGTATTACAAACATTTTCATTTTTATTTTAGTTACCGTTCTTATTGCTGTTTTTTCATGGAATTATTCAATAAGGGACAAAAGGCTGCATGGGATTCCACGTTTTTTTTCATTTGAGTCAATAATACTCCTTCTTATTTTAAATTTAAAAGAATGGTTTTCCGAACCATTTTCTTTCATTCATATCTTGTCCTGGATATTTCTGATTTTTTCTGCGGTTTTTGGACTGGCAGGCTGGATACTTCTTAAAAGAAAAGGGAAATCCGAAGGAGCATTTGAAAATACAACAGTACTTGTACAAACCGGATTATACCAATATATAAGACACCCACTCTATTCCTCATTGCTTCTGCTCGGAACAGGAATTATGCTTAAGGATCCGGGATTACCGCAGATAATCCTCAGCATCATCAATTTCATTTCCCTCTTTATTACTGCCAAAGTCGAAGAAAAAGAGATGCTTTCAAGATTCGGTGATGAGTATAAAAAGTATAAGAAAACCACAAGAATGTTTATACCTTATATTTTCTGATTTTTGCCACTTGTTTAAATAAGAATTCCGACTGACGGGAATTGAACAAAAACAGCATTTTGATTGTTAATTCCAAAACAAACTAAAATCCTGATGACAAGAAGAGATTTAATCCAGAAAGTTCTGATCGGCGGGACAACAGTACTGGTTGTACCGTCAGTAATCAGCAGTTGTTCAAAGGAAGAGGATGGGGACAATGGTGGTAACGGCAACACAGGAACGAATAAATTCACCATTAACCTTACCGACCAGAATTATGCCTCATTGAACACAGCAGGAGGTTTTGTGGTAATAGCCACAAAGAAGATTATTGTTGCCAATACAGGCAATAACGCTTTTGTGGCACTGGCCAGTGAATGCACACATGAGGGATGCACTGTAACCTACAATGCAACCTCAAATAACTTCCCCTGTCCCTGCCACCAGTCACTGTTCTCCTCCACAGGTGCAGTTGTAAACGGACCTGCAACAGTAGCCCTTAAATCCTATCCTGTAGCAAAGGAGGGAAATGTTCTTACAATTACTTTGTGAGGTCAGTTAAAAAAAAGAGGCTGTCATTTTGAGACAGCCTCTTTTTTATTTTCCCATGTTTACTTTGACGCAAGCCACGCTAAAACTTTTTCAGATCCCGGCTTTTCCTTTGAGTAAAGTACGTCAACCAGTTTCCCGTTCTCATCAATAAGGTACTTCTGAAAATTCCATTTCACCTCTGAATCCATTACCCCGTTCTTTTCCTTTGAAGTAAGCCAGCTGTAAAGAGGATGGATATCGTCGCCCTTTACAGATATCTTTTCCATCATAGGAAAAGTTACACCATAATTCTGCGAGCAGAACTGCCTGATTTCTGATGCTGTACCAGGTTCCTGGTTTGCGAAGTTGTTGGCCGGGAAGCCAATAATAACCAGTTCTCCCTGATATTTCTCATAGAGCTCCTCAAGATCCTTGTATTGGGGCGTGTAACCACACTTGGAGGCTGTGTTCACAATCATAACTTTTTTCCCTTTAAGTGTCGAAAAACTGAACTCCTCCCCCTCCAGTGTCCTGACCTTAAAATCGTAAAATCCCTGTGAATTTACAGAATGCGTAATTGCCATAATAACTGATATAAATAACAATATTCTTTTCATTGTCTTCTTTTTAAATTACTACAGCAATTAAACAATAAATCACAGAAAAAGTTCAGACTTCTTCCTAATGCTATTTATTTACCGAATACCGATTACCGAATACCGATTACCGATTACCCCCGCCTGACCGCGTCAGTCGGGCAGGGATTACCGATTACCGAATATACCTGTATTTCTGGTCCACTGATATAAAGTTCTTCGTCTCTTCGTCTCTCCGTCTCTCCGTCACTTCGCCTCCGTTACCGACTTCATGTCAATAGTAATAGGCATTGTCATTACCATTGGAGATGTCAGTTCCAGCTGTCCGGTCAACCTGGTCGATGATGTGTTTTTTAGGAAATATCCCTCCTTTATGGCGAAAAGACATTCAGATGTGGAGGTATAAGGTCCTTTAATCATTAAATCGGCTTCAGGGCTCTTAATGCTCATAGTCCATATCCCTGAATGAGTGCTTGTAATTTTTGCACATTCAATTCCATTTACTGTTTCCAGTCCTTCAAATTTGTTTTCTGAGTTATCTGTAATTTTCATTGTAGTTGATGGAGAACTGGTCATAGTTGAATCTGTCAATTTCCAGGTATCTCCCTGTTTTACAGGATTAACCGGAAGAACCGGGAAAAAATCAGAGATAGTCTGAGACAGGTTTGATTCACCGCTTCCTGAAATATAATAAGTTAATGTGCCTGCCTCGGTCATATCAGCTATTTTACCGTTAGGAGATATTGCTATGTTAATTGACTTTCCTTTTACGCTTCCCACAGACCCTC
>JABUEV010000418.1 GCA_013314865.1 Bacteroidales bacterium
GCCGTCAAAGTCGTATGCCGGCGGTGGAGGTGTTCCCTGGTTAGTACCTGCATTGACACAGGGAGATTTCAGCAAGATATGGTAATCATTGCCTGCAGGATTGATAAAGTTTGGACAGTCATCAGCATCATTTATCGGATTCAGCTTGAATGATGAGACAAAGAAAGAGGGATCAATTTCATTGAATGTATTATCCCAGGCCTCATAGAAGGCACAGTTGGTCAGGTTGGAAGATAACGGTGAATCTGCGAAGTATACGGAAAAGCCGTAAGTTGAGGTTCTCCAGATTAGAGTATTTCTAACTGTTGCATTAGCTGAAGCGAAAAAAATATCATCACCCAAACCAAGCTCAGCTGAAACATTGTCTATAAAAGTACAGTTAGCAACACTTGCACCGGAGTCAATATAAACACCGCCGCCACCATCGGTAACATCTGCGCCTCCTGCAGTATTTGAAAGAATTATACAGTTCTCAATCTTTACTGATCCTCTTGCATAAATACCACCTCCAGATATTTGTGCATAGTTATTTCTTATAAGAGAATTTGAAATAGTAAGATTGTTACAATCGGCATATATCCCCCCTCCTGATGAAAAATCAATTGCGGGAGCTGTTCCGTTTTCTATTATGCAATGATCTAAAACTGAGGTCCCGGGCGATTTTTGAAATGCCAAATGTCCCCAGCTAGTTGAAGATGATGACTTGGTAAAGGTTATTTTATCCATTGGTGTTCCAATTGCTTGAAGGACACCGCCATTTTCTATCCTCAGATCTGAATTTGCATAATTAAAGATCACAGTTATTCCACCCTCAATTATCAGTCTTCCGGTTCCGGATACAAGAACATCACGTCTTAAAAGTGCGGATTGCCCTACGTAAACTATTCCTGTTGGATGGGAAGTAAAATTCCAGGTCATAGTTCCTGAATTAAGGTTACCCCAATAAGCAGTTCCCGGCGTTAATCCGTCACCGTCAAGCTGTCCAAAAATACTAATTGAAGAAAACAATATCAGGAATAAAAGAATTATCTTTTTCATTTCATCAGGTTTTATGATACTGACCAGAAAAGATGGTTTTTAGTTGCACCCCGGAATTATCAGTTTTGCGAATTTAACAAACCATACACAAATATAGGAAAAAGAATATTACCAATTTGGTTTATTTTTTCACAGACGTTTTAAAAGGCTCAGAGCACAGAGCACAGGGCACAGGGCAAAGAGGGTTTCAGAGTTTCAGGGTTTCAGGGTTTCAAAATTTCAGAGATACTGTTCCTGGATTCCAGACTGCAAGACTACAGGACCCCAGACTGCAAGACTGCATAACTCGAGGAATCCCGGCTGGACGGGACGACGAAGTTCGGCACTTTGCCCGCCGGAGCTGACCGAAGGTTGGCAAAGGCGGAAAGCGGAAGCACGACTGCAGACTGCAAGACTGCATAACTGCATGACCGCATGACTTTCCTACTTCCCCCTTCCTGTAACCATCCTCAAAATTCTCCAGTACCAGGCCGGATAATAAAATATAGCAAATACTCTGCTGCTCACTCTGAACTTATATTTGATAAAATAGAGTGACGGGAAAAAATACCCGGTAACATATCTGATTTTACCGGTTAAAACGGGAATATCATGAAGTGATTTAAACAATAAGGTTGAATCATCCTGTCGGGGATAGGAAGAAGGATTCCTGAGAAAACCGGTGAATTTTCCGGTAATCTTCGCGGCATTAATGCCTGAAATAAGTGTTACTGCCGGTTCTGGAATGTTGACATCCCAGAATTTGTCGATGAGATACACTATTTCTGCCAGAGGCTCTGTCAATCCTGCCTTTTCTGCAAGTCTTATCAGATTTGCGTTTAGCAATTGACCGGAAAACTCTTCGATAAGAACTGCAATATCAGTATAAAGCTTAAGTTGCAGATCTTTGGTTCTGGCATGCCTGTCGAGGTGCTTTATAAGGTAAAGAAAATGAAGCTGAAGCGGTGGGGAAAACATTTCCGGAGTAGTTCCGGGGACAATCTCAGGATTGTTAATTATTTCACAGACAAGGTCTTCATTGTATTCATCGAACAGTCTGACGTGAATTTCTGTCGAGATGCCGTTTTTATGCATAACAGGCAGATGACTCTTAAGGTAAGGCAGAAGTTTTTCGTGGAGCGGCGATATGAGAGGCAGTGATAAAAATCCGTTATTCAGCAGGAGGTTTCTCAATGGCAAAGCGTCATCTGCTTTAACAAGCAGGTCAATATCACTCATCTGACGCAGACCTGAGTTGCCGTACACTGTTTTTTCCAGAACAGCTCCTTTAAGAAGTATAACCCTGATATTCTCCTTTGATGCAATTGATATTATTTCTTCAAGAAGACTGTAAATCTTAGTATTCTGTGAAAGGCTTATCAGGTATGCGGATCGCAATCTTTCTGCAACTTTAACGGGAACTTTGTCAATTGCACCTGCGGTAGATAAATTATTGTGAGATAAGGCAATCAATCCATGCTCATTAGCCAGTCTTACGAAATAATTCCAGTCAGTTATTTTTTCAGCCAGCCGGCATATCTGTTCCTTCATCGCACCGGTGAAATGTATCCGTGCTAATGACAGCAGTAGCTGTTCTTCAGGACAAAGCTGGTTGGAAAAGCTATTCATTTAATGATAAAAACCGGTACTAATTTAATTGTATTTCTTGTGCATTGTTATAAACCAGAATTATTGTCAGAAATCTAAATCACAGGTTTTAAATATTAAAGGAGGGCATGCGGGATGGCAGACCGGAAAAGGTGCGAACCTCAGCCTGTTTGGTGGCGCCTGAAGGCATTGTGTAGCGGGCGGACAAACAGGCTGAGGTTGTCTTTTCCGGCGCATTTTCTTTGGTTCTTTCTTTGGGCGGACAAAGAAAGAACATTAATTAAAAAAATTTTGTTATTTCAAAAGATTGAGTAATTTTGTTACTCAATAACCTGACTAACCCGATGCTTAGCAGTCTTGTGACTTCCCAGACCCGCATCAAACTGCTGAAGAAGTTTTTCCTCAACAGCAATACAAAAGCCCACCTGCGCGGACTGGAATCAGAATTCGGGGAATCATCAAATGCCATACGTGTTGAGTTAAACCGGTTTGAAGAAGCCGGACTGCTTAATTCGCTGCGTGACGGGAATAAGAAACTCTACCAGGCAAATTCACGG
>JABUEV010000419.1 GCA_013314865.1 Bacteroidales bacterium
TTGAATATTTGGAGATATTAGCTGAATATATGTAGAATATTTTGGCAGGCGAATACGGGCTGCAGTTGTCATTTGTTTTAAATTGACAACTGCAGCTTTTTGTTTTTCAAGATGCTACTGTGAGGCCTTGAGCGAAGCGAAAGGAATGTTTATAAAAATGAAAAGAATTGCAGTATATGGCAAGGGAGGAATAGGGAAATCGACCATTGTGTCTAATGTTTCAGCAGCACTTTCAAAGGAAGGGATAAGGGTTATGCAGATTGGTTGTGATCCGAAGTCGGATTCTACGATTAATCTGACCGGTGGGATTCGCATTCCTACAGTTCTTGATGTTCTGCGCGCAAAGGGAGATAAGACCGGACTTCAGGATATTGTGTTTGAGGGGAGCTTTCATGTCATTTGTGTTGAGGCAGGCGGGCCAAAGCCTGGAAGTGGGTGTGCAGGAAGAGGGATTATCTCGGCATTTGAAAAACTGGAGGAGCTTAAGGCTTATGAAACCTTCAAGCCGGATATCGTCTTGTATGATGTCCTGGGAGATGTAGTTTGCGGAGGGTTTGCCATGCCTATCAGGAATGGTTATGCAGATGGTGTATGTGTGGTTACATCCGGAGAGATGATGTCTTTATATGCTGCCGGGAATATCGTAAGTGCAGTGCGCTCTTATGGCTCCAGAGGTTATGCGTGCATGGAAGGTTTGATTTTGAATAAAAAAGGAATCGAAGAAGAGGATGAGATTGTCGGAAGGGCAGCATCCGAAATGGCGGTGGATATCTTGTATAAAATGGAACGGGACAGTATCGTGCAGAAGGCAGAGGCTTTGAACAAAACAGTCGTTGAAGCCTATCCCGGAAGCAGACAGGCTGAATCATACCGCATGCTGGCGTTGAGGTTGTATGATCAGGGAAGTAAAGGTTGAGGTGATAACATGCCGGATAGGAATATTTTTGCCAAGAGGTTGAAGCACTTGTCTGAGATCAAAAAGAGCAGCGACATTTTTGGCGAATGCAGCGCTGTTTCCTGCGGTGTTTTTTGTCCAACCTTCGGGATAGCAGTCTGTGCGCCTCTTATCCAGGATGCGGCTGTGATAGTAGTCGGTACTCCCGAGTGCGTCTGGCATGCTAAAAACAGCTGTATTCATCACAGCAATGATCCTGCCTATGACAGGTTCTATTGCTGTGCCATGGATAACCATGACATTGTTTTTGGTGACAGTGGCGGTATCAGGAGTGCAATATCTGAGGTAGCCGGAGATGCCTCGGTAAATTGCATCATCCTGGCAAGCACCTGCATTCCGGAAATAATCGGAGATGATATGGATTCAATAGCCAGGGAGTCTGAAGAGGAAACAGGGATACCGGTGCTGCCGGTGCATATTGCCCATTATGACCATAAATGCAACGAATTTGGTGTAGCAATTTCCCGGACGCTGGAAGCGTTTGGCAGGCTAATGGAGCCGCAGGATGTGCAGCCTATGACCGTCAATCTTCTGGGCAGAAACTTTCATTCTTCTATGGATGGTTCACTGCAGGATTCTGAGTTGGTTGGCCTTCTGGAAAAATACGGGGTCCGTATTAATCTGATGCTGCCTGATAAATGCTCTGCTGCGGAAATCAGCAGTGCACCTCTTGCCGCTATGAATATCGTTACCAATGCAGTGGGCAAAGACTTGGCAGAGTACATGAGGCAGTGTTTCGGCACGCCATATGTATTATTCGAGCCTTCCTTGAACCTGGACTATATTTCCGGGGGTTATGCCAAGATACAAGAGTGCCTTGGTATCAATATGGAAAAGGATTTGTCCGGGCTCAAGACTGGTGCTGAATCGGTAATCAACAACAGCAGGGCGGTGCTGGATGGCAAAACCTTTATCAATGGCGGAAGGCCTCCGGATGCTTTCGAAGCGGCATGTTTCCTGTCAGAACATGGAATGAGGCCGCTGCTGATCAATGCTTACAGAGTGTATGAAAGCAGCGCAGAAGCTATTGAAAAAATTCTGGCGAGGGGCTGGAATCCATACATCAACTACGTAGCAAATCCCGAGGCTGCCTTCCGGCTGATACCTGAATTGCTTCCCGATCTTTTCGTAGGACATGGAAACGCAGAATTATTAAAACAGATGGGAATCAAACATATAGAGATGCTGTTACCGCCCGGAAAACTGGGGTATGAAGCTGTGATTCATACCCTGGAGGTCATTGCCGGGACATTGAAAGGAGATGCAGAGCTTGAAGCTTTATAGGGGTTATCCCGTTCCCTCCGACCGTATGGGTATGCTATGGGCTTTAGGCAGTATCAAAGATCTGGTAATTGTGGAGTTTGGCCCTGAAGGCACTACCAGGTATCTTTTGGAGTCATTAAAGCATTATCATTGCGAAGCAGAAGCGAAGATATTTACTACTATGATGGATCAGGATGTTGTGGTCCTGGGGGATTCGGGAAGGCTGCTCAGGACACTTTCTGAAGTGGATGAGAAATATTCTCCGGAGTTTATTGTTGTAATGGATTCATCCGTAGCGTCGGTTATTGGAATAGACACAGAGGGCTTATGCAGGGAGTTTCAACCCCGGATAAAAGCGAGGCTCCTGCCTGTGACAGGCGGCGGCCTTTCGGGAATATGGACCGGTGGCCTGGCTGCGGCCATGAAGCTGCTGGCAGAAATTGCTGCCGGCAAAAGGATAAGAGGAGGGGCTTTCAATATCCTGGGATGCTGTGCTGATGAGTTTAATCACAGAGCTGAGGCGGAAGAAATCAGACAGCTGCTTCAGGGATTGTTTGGGGTAAAAATTAACTGCATCCTTTCCGCCAAGGCGTCAATCGATGACTGTAAGGCTATGGGAAATGCGGATGTGAACATCGTTTTGCGCAGGGAGGCCTTGGCCGCGGCGCAAATCCTTCAGGACAGGTTTGGTATCCCCTCAGTCTATGGCAGACCCTATGGACTGGAAGGGACTTTGCGCTGGGTGAAGCAGGTTGAGGAAGCGGCAGGCCTCAGGACAGACTGGGAAAGCCTGGCCGGCAGACTGGCCCGGCTAAAGGCGCTCATTGCCGGGGTAAAGGCTGCGGCAAGCTCCAAAAGCCCGAAAGCTGTAGTGATCGGCGGACATCCGGATACCGTCATTGGGTTAAGATCTTTCATTGAAGACGAGCTTGGTCTGCCTGTGCACTGCTATAGCAGCGT
>JABUEV010000420.1 GCA_013314865.1 Bacteroidales bacterium
AGGCTGAAATAAGAGGACACCGTAAAACCTATATAGGAGCAATGCCCGGCAGAATAATTCAGAACATAAAAAGGGCAGGTTCTTCAAACCCGGTTTTCATACTTGATGAAATTGACAAGGTGGGACAGGATTTCAGAGGAGATCCCTCCTCAGCTCTTCTTGAAGTGCTCGACCCTGAACAAAATAGCACCTTTTTCGACAATTTCCTTGAAATGGAGTATGACCTGTCAAGGGTGATGTTTATAGCAACTGCAAATACACTTACAACAATAAGCCCTGCCCTTAAGGACAGAATGGAACTCATTGAGATAACCGGTTATCTTGTCGAGGAAAAGATTGAAATAGCGCAAAGACATCTTTTGCCAAAACAGCTGGAAAACCACGGTGTCAAACCAGATCAGCTGACTATAGACCGGAAGGTTATGGAATTTCTTATTGACAAATATACCCGTGAATCAGGCGTCAGGGAACTTGACAAGAAACTGGCAAAAATAGTCAGGGTAACAGCTAAAAATATAGCATCAGGAATAAATTATAATACTTCCCTTTCCCAGAATGACCTGCTCGAAATACTGGGTCCGCCAAAATATATCCGTGACATCTATGCCGGCAATGACCAGGCCGGAGTTGTAACAGGACTGGCATGGACTCCGGCAGGAGGAGAGATTTTATTTATTGAGACAAGTCTCAGTAAAGGTAACGGGAAACTGACACTTACAGGAAACCTGGGAGAGGTAATGAAGGAATCGGCAATCATTGCACTGGAGTATCTGAAATCAAATGCGGAAGCACTCGGACTGCCGGATAACTTTGCCGAAAAATGGAATATTCATATCCATGTGCCAGAAGGAGCTATTCCGAAAGACGGGCCCTCAGCAGGCATAACAATGGCGGCTTCAATAGCCTCTGCTTTCACCCAGAGAAAAGTGAAAAAATATCTTGCCATGACAGGTGAGATAACACTGAGAGGCAAGATATTGCCTGTTGGAGGCATCAAAGAAAAGATCCTTGCCGCAAAAAGAGCCAGCATAAAAGAGATCATTCTGTCGGATGAAAACAGAAAAGACGTTGAAAGCATTGACAAGATTTATCTTGAGGGTCTTAAGTTCCATTATGTGGAAACTATCCTTGAAGCCCTGAACCTGACATTGCTCAAACAAAAAGTAAAGAACCCGAAAAAAATCACATTCCAATGAAAAAAATTGCCGTGTTTCCGGGATCATTCGACCCTTTTACAATAGGGCACGAAGGTATTGTATTGAGAGCACTTGACATTTTTGATGAAATAATCATTGCTGTTGGTGCTAATGCACTTAAAAAGAGCTATTATTCTCTCGAAACACGCAAGACAATGATTTCGAAAGTCTTCAGAAATGAACCACGGATAAAGGTTGATCACTACGAAGGCCTGACCGTTGATTACTGCAAAAAACACGGGGCAAAATATATTCTCAGGGGATTAAGAACAGCTGCAGACTTTGAATTTGAAAGAGCCATTGCACAGGTAAACAGGGCTCTTGCAGAAAATATAGAATCAGTATTTCTTCTCACAAAACCGGAGCATACTCCTATCAACTCAACAATTGTTCGTGACATAATAAGAAGCGGAGGTGATGCCTCAAGATTTGTCCCGTCAGCAATAAATTTAAAAGATTACAGGGGAGAAGACTGATCAGCTGAAAATAATTTCCTAACCGTTTTTAAGCACACAGGTATTAATAAGATCAATCAGAGAGAGCCATGCACGGTTCTTTATCCGGCTTATTTCATCAGGGAAAAGCCACATCACAGAGGTGATGCCTTCCGAACGCTGAGGTTCAGAGATCATACTTCCGTCATAATTCATAAGAAACCAGTCGGTTCTTTTCAGATATGATATTCCTTTTAGGGTGTAGGTGTGATAGCTGGGTATCAGCGGCTTGACTATTGTATGTCCGCTTATGCCGCACTCTTCAGCCACCTCCCTCAGAGCACAGTCCTCTGCCTTCTCTCCGGGTTCCACGTGTCCTTTCGGCAGATCAACCTTGCCTCTTCTTTCAAGAAAAAGATATCTGCCGGAACTGTGCCTTACAAGACCTCCGGCTGCAGAAACCTCAGTAAAATATATCCTGAATATTCTCCAGATATGTTTTATGTCGGTTCCATAGACGTTGATTGAATGAAGTGAAGTATCTTCCTGGAAATCAGATATCAATTTGTAAAATTCTTTGGTGTCATTGAATTTATGGAATAAGCCGTATTTTTGTAACCGGTCAGGTTCAGAACTGATCACAATAAATCGGTCTTCAAAATGAATCTTATACATTTTTAAAATATGGAAAATACATCAGTAAAAATAGCTGAATATTTATTACAAATTAAAGCAATTAAATTGCAACCGTCAAATCCTTTTACCTGGGCCTCAGGCTGGAAATCTCCTATTTATTGTGACAACAGAAAAACGCTGTCATACCCTGAGATACGGTCATATATAAGCAGTTCTTTTGCAAGGCTGATAAGTGAAAAATACAAAGACGCTGACCTTATAGCCGGAGTTGCAACAGGTGCGATTGCCCATGGTGTTCTGACAGCAGAGAAACTCAGACTCCCTTTTGTATACGTGAGATCCGGAGCAAAGGATCACGGCCTTGGCAATCAGATTGAAGGGTATTTTGAAGCAGGACAGAGGGCAGTTGTTGTTGAAGACCTAATTTCAACCGGAAACAGCAGTCTTTCGGCTGTCAAAGCCCTGCGGGATGCAGGCTGTGAAGTGCTGGGAATGACGGCAATCTTTACATATGAGTTTAAAAAAGCTGCAGACAGTTTTGCTGAAGAAAAATGCATTCTGGATACCCTCAGCAATTACACAACTCTGATTGATACGGCGTTGAAAACTGGCTACATAACCCAGGCAGATATGGAGACACTTAAAGAATGGAGAATGAATCCTTCGGAATGGGGAAAAGATAAATAATTACGGCATTGGAAAGATTTGAGAGCAGAACGGGTACACTTACTGCCAGTGCGCAGGAGGTGTTTCATTTTATATCCGACATCAGGAATTTTGAAAGATTCATCCCACGGGAAAATATTAGTGACTGGAGAGCTGACAGGGATTCATGCATGTTCTCTGTTGCATCTCTTGGAAAAGTGGAACTCAGAATAACCGGAAGAGAACCTTTCACCAGGGTGACA
>JABUEV010000421.1 GCA_013314865.1 Bacteroidales bacterium
TGTGTAAGTGCCATGCTCAAAATTTCCTGTATCTGTAATTATGCCAACATATAGCGATTCAGCAAAATGGATGTTTTCAAAACTGCCACCGTTCATCTGGCTGACAATTTCGTACACAATTTCAGCAGTGGAGCAAATGGTTGGGTCGGATATAATGAGGTCTGTAAAATTCTGCGGCTCAAGATGGTGATCTATAAGGACTTTTGCCGCACCTGATGCGGTAACATATTTCTCTGCCTCACCAAGTCGACCCGGCTGGTTAAAATCAAGCATTATGATCAGTTTAGCCTCTTCGATCAACCTGATGCATTTCTTCCTTTCGCGTATGAAAACATGAATATCATCTGCTCCTTCCATCCATTTCAGAAACTCCTGTAGATTATTGGGAGAAAGCATTTCAACCTCATAACCTTTCGATTTAAAGTATTGATAAAGTGCAAGTTGAGATCCGATTGCATCTCCATCTGGATTAATATGGCATATCAGGAGTATCTTGCCTGACGGAGACAGAAGTTTTATCAATTCTTTTGTATATTTGACGCTGTCAAACACTGTTCTTTATGTGTTTTACATTAAGTGCGTAAAGATAGGAAAATAATCAAAAACTGAAGTTTACCTAATTAACAACATCAAACACTAATATGTCAGACGACTTCACACTTGCAATAATAAAGCCTGATGCAGTAAGAACAGGCAAAGCAGGCCCAATACTTGCCATTATTAATGAAAAAGGATTTGAAATATCGGCAATAAAAATGCTGAAACTGACTACTGCACAAGCTGAATCATTTTATGAAATACATAAAGGGAAAGCTTTTTACAACAGTTTAGTCGAATTTATGTCATCAGGTCCTGTCATTGCCATGATTTTAAGGTATCCCGGTGCCGTGGAAGAATTCAGGCAACTTATAGGTGCAACCGACCCTGCAAAAGCTGAACCAGGAACCATCAGGAAACTTTTTGCAGTATCAGTCCAAATGAATGCCATTCACGGATCAGATTCCGTTGAAAACGCGCAAAGAGAGGCTGATTTTTTCTTCTCAAAGGTAGAAAGGTTCTGACCTTTATTCTGTTTTGCCTTCCTCTCCAAACGACCATGTCTGAACTTTGTTATTAATACTGTTCCGGGAAAATTATTATTTATGGAATCTGTTGCTAAGAAAGACCTTACTGAACTGAAACGAATTGAAAAGCTTTCATCCGCATTCACTTTGTCGGATATGGAAATTTTTATATTTCCTGAGCTCTTTTATCCGCTGGTTCTGGCAAACATAATGTCTCCGCTAATTTGGGAGTGGAGAAAAGATCCCTGGTTTCAGGATATTGAAAAGAAAAGTTTCATATACAAGGTCAACAGGATTAAGCAGTTTATAATTCAGAATTATGTATTCAACCTGGACTTGTCGACATGGGGCCTGACCAGCAAACCCAGAGAGATAGACAGATTCAAACTTTTTTTTGATATTGATCTGCTTAAGCAATCGAATGCTCTTTTCGGCTATGAAGGCGACAAATATTATTTTGATATTGACATAAGGAAGCATTTCGGTCTCGACAAATACAATTCGGACATTATACCATACTGGAAGACAGAGACAATTGAAGCCATGAATGCTTTCAGGCACAAGGATAACTACTCGACAGGAGCCGGTGAATGCGTTTCGTTGTCAGCACTTTATGCAGCTGCAATGTTTGTGGTGGGAAAGATTCCCCTTGACAAAATATTTCTTATTGCCACTCCCCTTCATTCCCAGAATTTTATAACAGAAAAGGAAGGCCTTCTCACAAACAACAGAAGGATAGTTACAAAAAACATGTGGTTTAACGGAACATCGCTTTCAGTAAAGGCCAGAAGAGCTCTTGAGAATGAACGGGTAACAATTGTCTCACACATATCCGGATATATCCACACCCTCTACAATGAAGCGACCATCAACAAAGAATCCTACAACCATTTTTCAAAAAAGCTAAGGGAGTTTCTCGTTACTGACCTTACAGATATCATTTTTATTAATTTTCTAAGATTTAAGGGCAAATATAAAAAGCTGTTTCAATACAAGTGCGACTGTGGAGGAAAGGATCTTTACATTCCGGTCGAAAAAATTTTTGAGTATGAACATACTAGCAAATACAGTGCGGCGCCCGATACTCGAGAATTGCTGATGGAAGAAATTGAGGGTGATGAATTTCATTTAAGTCCTCTCCAGGGCATGATCCTGCTGAATGATTTCGAAAAGATATTGAAAACATGTAAGGACCTTAAGGAGACTGAGAAAGAGGTAATAAAAATCGCCGGGCAGATTCCTGAAGAAACAATACATGAGATGTTTGATGAAATCTCAAGCTTCATCTGCACAATTCCAAGACTGCCGGCAACTGAAAAGAATTATGTATCAACCAGAGTACCTCATATTTCAACAGAAAATACCAGGGAACAAATAGTAGAAATAATCAAAGATCTGAGTTCAGAATCTGAGCTTGCCTTACTGACACTTTACGTATACAGGCAGATGGACCTGATTGACTGGCAACCTTTCATAAAGGCTTGCATTGAAAGAAATCCGGTATGTTTTTCTGATCTTAACGGAATTTCGCTGCAGGAAGTCTATGAAATAGTGTCCGGGATGCCGGACATATCAATTTACGACGGGACCAGGCTTGCTTTGCCTGATGAAGTCTGGAATTTCAGAAGAGGGGACGGAATTGAAAAAGCTTTGCTTCTGGCAGACATAATATTGAATAAAGATAGCGACGCAGTCGTTAAAATTGAAATCAGCGAAAAGGCAGTTACATTATCATACGAGGGGAACCGATTTAACTTCAATTCAGCAAAAAACCTGAGGAAATCTATTTTAATTTCAGGAAATAATTACGTAGTAGAATAACTAACGTATTCAGTGGGAGAAATACGGGACCACTCTTATTAAATACACTGAATTAATAAGGCAGGCAGTTAGCTCCAGGAGGTTATCTTATAACAATTTCCTTAATTATTTCGCGTCCGGCTCTTTCGTTAAGTCTTTTTCTCAAAATCTCCCTGAGCATCAGGAGTTCATTTTTCACTACTGATGATGAAACTTTTACATAAAGAAAATTATCCTTAATGTATATTTTTGAGACACGTGAAGTGATTGCTTTTCCTGCAATTTCTTCCCAGGAATTAA
>JABUEV010000422.1 GCA_013314865.1 Bacteroidales bacterium
GTGCCTCTTCCGCTTTCTTCATCTTCTCCACCAAACGGGAATTTTCAAGAGAAATGGCTGCCTGCGATGTTAGTAATTCGGTCATTTGCGTTTTTTCTGATGTGAATACCGAATCTGTCAAACGGTTTTCCAGGTAAATTATCCCGATCATTCTTGTTTGCTTGATCACGGGCAGGCAGAGGACTGAGCGTAGTTGCATCGACTGGACCTCAGGATTATCTTTGAACATACCTTCATGAGAGGCGTCGTTGAGGATCAACTTCACTCCGGTCCGGTAGACATAACGGACAATCGCTTTGCAGATATCTTCAGCATCCTCCAGTTTCTGATTAAATGTATGTACTAATTGCTTCTCCGCGATATGACTTGCTGCCCGGATAAACAGGTCGCCTTCTTCTATCAGGAGATAGCCCTGCTGTGCCCCCGAGCTTTCGATAACTACATTCATTATTTTTTTCATTAGGGAGTCCTGTTCTATTTCAGCGGAAATGGCGAGGGATGACTTCATGAGGTATTCGATGTCAAGGTCGGGAAGGATACGGGAAGGAGACTCCACCTTGAGGTACGGGTAAAAGGTTTTTTCTTCCTCAAAATACTCGGGATATTTCTCAATGAGATTAATCTCTTTTCGTTCGGCGCGACATTTTTTGTACAAACGCGCCGCTTCGGTAAAATATATTCTTGCGGTATATTGACCTGCTTGCAGGAGAAGATCCCCCAGGCATTCGTTAAGATGACCTTCCAAAAACGTGTATTTTTGTTTATTCGCGACATCTATAGCATCGAGATAAAGACTCCTGGCTTCCTTGAACTGACCGGTAACTCTTTCCAGTTCGGCATAAAGAAAGGCAAGATAAGGTTTCAATAAAGGTCCCAACGCAGTCCATTTCTCAATTTTCATAATCAGAGGCCGGATTTCCGTCAGTAATTCGTATTCATTTTTATAGTGTTGGCCCTTTTCATAGAGCTTGAACGCGTTTAAAACCAGGAAGACATGCCACTGCCTTTTCAGTACATTGTCGGTAAGGCCTGAAAGATACTTCCGGACCAGGACAAGGTACTCCCCGGCCTTTTCATATTCACCAAAATAATAATAGGCCAAGGCCATGTGTACATAATAACTTCCAGCTGAGGCGATGTGGTTATCCTGTTCCCATTTTTTAAGTTTTTCTTCCATAGGTACCGGTGAATATCCCTTCTTCATGGGCTGAATCCAGCCCGCCAACATTGCCTCGGCAAGACCTACGGAAAAAGTCAGATGATACCTGCTGGAGAATTGAAGGCATTCCTTAGCATATTCATCGATAAGGGACAGGTCTGCTCCCTGAACCTGAAGGTTCCACATCAGGGGACCATACGAAAGGCCGGCATTATACAAGTCGCCGCAGTTCTTTCCAGACTGGATAGACTTGAGACAGTAATCCACTATCTCCCTCGGGTGACTTCTTGAATGCATGTTACACCAGACAATTCCGTTCATCCCGCGGGTCGAACCGAAGGTATTGGGGTATTTTGCAGACAGGTTGCGGGCAAGGTCTTCGTATTTAAATGCCTTTTCGAATTCCTCTTGTTCTCCAAGGTGAAGTCCCATGATGCTGAATGAATAAATTACCGATTCATCCATACCCCCGGACAGGCAATGCTGGGTTGACTGGGCAGCCGAGAGATAAAGCTGCGGCACAAGACCGGACATATAAAGGTCGGGAATAAGCTCGCTGTAAAAGGCCAGTTCGATCTTGCTCTTCCTGTCTGTGGTAAAAGGCATGTTTAAAATGGTTTCCCAGACATCTATCTTCCTTTCGGCTATCTCCGCCGTCAACTCTTTCATTCTCTGCTCCGCTTCCTCGGAATTGTCAGGGATGGCCTTGCCGAAATAGGCCAGGCCGCGGTTAGCTGTTTCGATGGCCTTGATAAAATTACCGATAGATGACAGTGAAGTCGTCTGTTCTGCCAGGCATTCAGCCTTGTCCAGATCAGTTTTGGCATGGTCCAATAGCTCGTTGAGCAGTCTTTCGGATTTCAGGTAATTTCCGCACATGAGTTCTGTCTTTGCCGCTTTTTGGAATATCCTGAAAGTACGCTCATAATGACCGTTTTCCCAACAATCAGAAGGTAAAAGATCCTTGCTGTGCTTAAAATAATCATTTGCTGCATACGTTGCCAGGGAGTTGAGTGCCTTGTTGCCGGCGTGGTAGTTAAGGCCAGACAATAAATATGCTGTTTCTGCATCCGGATGATCTTCTCTTCCCAGATTGAAGTGGGAAACAATAGTGAACAGGTTTTCGAGTATTTCAATGTCCTTGGAACCTTCCGGTATAGTGGTGAAGAGGTGATTACCTATCTGCCAATGAATTCGGCGGCGTCTTTCCGCCGGGATAGACGATAATGCCGCTTCCTGGACTTTGTCATGGATAAACTGCAGTTGGTGCTTGCTTTCTATCAGCAGTTCCTGCACAAGAGCCGGTTTCAGCATCTTAAAAGTTTCCAGCAGGGTCATTCCCCTGATCAATGATAACTCGACAGGCGAGAAGGTATTTCCCATGCAGGCGCAATATTCAAGCAGAGTTATCAGGTCCGGCGGGAGCTTCTGAATTTTTGAGTTAAAAAGAGCGACTACGGTGTTCGGCATTGGTGAATAACGAATCTTTTCAAGGTCCCAGCGCCATTGTCTATCCTCATTATGAAAAAGCAAGTCTTCATTATGCAGATAGGACAGACTCTCACTGACAAAGAGCGGGTTTCCTTCGCTCAGTTTACTTATGAAATCTGATAATGTCTTTGTTTGTATAGAGGGAGAGTCGAGAATGTATGATACCATTTCATGGCAATGTTCAGGCTTTAAGGGTCCCAGCCTGATTTCCTTCAAAGGCCGGCTTGCTTCCTTCGCATTCCGGATGAGTTTGGAGAGGGGATGGCTTGAGTCTACCTCGTTATGGCGGTACGCTCCCAGGAAGAAAAGGTATGGTTGGTCAAGGTAATTGGCAAATATATTTGCCAGAAAGTCGAAGGAGGCTGTATCACACCATTGAAGGTCATCTATGAATAGGGTTAGAGGATTCTCTTCGTTTGCCAGACAACTCAGAAACCTGTTAAAGAGGTCATGGAACATGTTCAATGATTCTACAGGAGGAAGCTGTTTAACCTCGGGTTGCGGGCCGATCAG
>JABUEV010000423.1 GCA_013314865.1 Bacteroidales bacterium
CCTGATGGGAGGCAGACTTGTTCAGAACAGGTAAAAAATGGTCTAATATTTAATCCAGAAAGTGGACCCTTTGCGGTCCACATTTTTTATTTATATTAACGACCTGCTATTTTATGTTCTGTGAATATTGTTTTAGCTTATATATTGAAATACATATTGTCTGTTATCTACAAACCGGCAGTTTATGAAATTTAAAATTACCCTGATTCTGATATTTTTCATCTTGATTTCCTGCCAGAGAAAAACAAAATTCCAGCTTCTGGATTCTGAGTTCACAGGAATCGACTTTATAAATAAAGTTGAGGAAAATGACAGCCTTCATGTAATGAGCTATGAGTACATATACAATGGTGCAGGAGTGGGAATAGGCGATCTTAATAATGACGGACTGCCTGATATTGTATTTGCAGGAAACCAGGTTTCTCCCCGGGCATATCTGAATATGGGTAACTTAAGATTCAGGGATATTACTTCCAACTTCAGGGGGATGTCAAACAACCAGTGGTACAGCGGTGTGGCAATTGCGGATGTGAATTGTGATGGATGGTTAGATGTTTATATCACATCAACAGCCAATAACAATCCGGCTAAATGTAAGAACAGACTATGGATAAATGAGGGGGTTAAAGATGGCCATGACCCTTTCTTTACAGAGATGTCGGAAAAATACGGTGTTGATGAAGAGGGACAGTCTGTCACTGCAGCCTTTCTGGATTATGACAGAGATGGCGACCTTGACCTGTATGTACTTAACAACACACTCAACTCGAGAATGAATACCTCCTACAGGGCCAAAGTGAACGACGGTACTGCTCCAAATAATGACAAACTTTACAGGAATAACGGCGATGGCACTTTTACTGATGTTACAATAGAGGCAGGAATTATATATGAAGGCTTCGGACTCGGTGTAGCGGCAGGAGATGTCAATAAAGACGGATACCCTGATATTTATATCACAAATGATTATATATCAAACGATTTGTTTTATATAAACCAGCGTGACGGTACTTTCAGGAATGAGATCAGAAAATATATGTCGTATCAGTCAAAATCTTCGATGGGTAATGACATGGCTGATGTGAATAACGATGGTAATCCTGATATATTCACTCTAGACATGATGCCTGAATACTATTATAAGAAAAGGCAGACAATAAATGGCTTCAGCTACATCTTTTATGTGAATGATGAAAAGTACGGTTATGAACACCAATACCTGCGCAACATGCTTCATGTTCACAACGGTTTTATAAAAAGTGAAATGTTGCCATACAGCGAAGTCGGACAAATGGCAGGCCTATATCAGACTGAATGGAGCTGGTCACCGCTTTTTGCAGATTATGACAATGATGGCGATAAGGACCTTATTGTTGCAAATGGATATCCCAGGGATATGACAGACAAGGACTGGACTTTCTACAAAGTAAGAGTATACGGAACCCTTGCTGATGAAAAACATGTTATTGACATGACACCATCAGTCAAAGTTCCGAATGTTATTTATGAAAACAGGGGCAGTCTTCGTTTTGCAAAAAGAAATGACTGGCTTCCAAATGTTCCGTCATACTCCTACGGGGCCTCATTTGTTGATCTCGATAATGACGGTGACCTTGATTATGTGGCAAATAACCTGAACGATAAGGCATTTATTCTCCGGAATAATACAGTTGAGCAGTCAGGGAATAAAGCGAATTACATAAAAATAAAATTAAACGGCAGTGGATGCAACACAATGGCAATTGGAGCAAAGATTGAAATCTGGCATAACGGAAATTACCAGTTCAATGAACATTTCCTTTCAAGGGGCTATGCTTCATCGGTCGACCCTATGGTGCATTTCGGACTTTCTGATGGTAAAAAAATAGATTCAGTAAAAATTACCTGGCCGACAACAGGTTATATATCTGTATTAAAAGATATTAGTGTAAATCAGACACTAATAATTAATGAATCGGATTCACAACCTGACAAGACATTACCGGGTGCACTGAAATGCAATAATTACCTTTTTGAAAAAGCTGATGAACTCTTTGATTACACACACGAACAATCAGATTTTATCGATTTCTTCCTAAATCAAAACATAATACCGCATAAATTTTCACAGATTGGCCCGGTCATGTCTAAAGGTGATATTAATGGTGACGGACTTGAAGATTTAATAATTGGTGCGACAAATACACAGCCGACAAGAGTATTTGTCAAAGCCGGAAGCAGATTTAAAGAAACTTTTATTGACGGGCTGACGTTTAAAAAAGAATTTGTCGAATCGGATCTGGCATTATTTGACGCAGACAATGACGGAGACAATGATCTCGTCATTCTTGCCGGAGGTTACGAGAATTCACAGGAGGCAGATTATCAACATTTTATATACTATAATGAAAATGGCAGATTCAGAAGGGAGTCTTTACCAATACCTGCTTTTCCTGCTGCAGTTGTCCGGCCATGCGATTTCGATAAAGACGGGGATACAGATATATTCATAGGAGCAAGGGTTAAAAAGGGGATGTTCCCGCTGGCCGACAATTCGTGGATACTGGTTAATGATAATGGAAAATTCAAGGCCGGAACTTTCTCGGAACTTAACCTTGGCATGGTTACCGATGCAGTCTGGAGCGATTTTGACAAGGATGGATGGCCTGATCTTCTGGTGGCCCGGGAATGGAACTCCATAATCGTTCTGAAGAATTATAACGGGGATGACTTTACTGCTGTAAAAGTTAGCGACATGGAAAACTATCATGGTATATGGTATTCAATAATTGCCGGCGACTTTGATAATGATGGTGATGATGACTACATTGCCGGCAACCTTGGAGAAAATCACAGGTTTACTATAAGCGATAAATATCCCCTGAGTGTCTATCACGTGGATTTTGACCTGAATGGCAGTATTGACCCGGTCGTAACGGCTTACTGGAAAGATACCAAAGACAGGATGAGAGAGTATCCTGTGAATTATTTCGATGAGCTTCGTACTCAGTTGCCCATGCTCGACAAACAATTCGAAAGCTATTCAGCATTCAGTTTTGCAACATTCGAGGATATGTTTGGAGAAGAAACAGCCTCAAGAAAGGAAAATAAATTGTACGTAAACACAACCTCAAGTTATGTTATCTGGAATGATAACAGCAGGTTTCGATTTGAAAGGTTGC
>JABUEV010000424.1 GCA_013314865.1 Bacteroidales bacterium
ATTATTAAGCCCTATTCAACACTTATTTTTGAAGTGGAGCTTCTTGATATTCTCAATTAAACTTTTACCGGAACTATGGCATTTGAAATTACAGGAAAGATAATTGATATTTCTCCTGTTAATCAGGTCAGTGATAAATTCAGGAAAAGGGAGTTTGTAATCGAAAAGAAAGAGGCCGGAGGAGCCGCGGTATTCATCGATTACATTAAATTTCAGCTTGTACAGGATAAATGTGATCTCATTAATGAATCGTTTCTAAATGAGGAAGTAAGGATCTGGTTTAACCTCAGAGGCAACAGGTGGGAGAAGGAAGGAAGAGTAAACTATTTTACAAATCTCGATGCCTGGAAGATAGAAAGAGTGTCTGAGGCTCAAAATACAGGCCAGAAACCTGCTGTAAGCAATATTCTGGAGGATGTTCCGCCCGAAATCGATGAACTGAGCGATCTTCCTTTCTGAGCAAATAATCAAAATCTGCAGTCCGGATCTCTAATCCGTGCAATCTTTTTTTCCGGGTATCTAAATCTCCGGAAAATAACTTCGGCTTTGTCAGATAAGAAAATCTGATAATACATGCGGAAAAGAAAACTAATCTTATCTTTATCGGACGATATTTAAGGCGTTGAATTAATCTTATACTGTTCTTTATCAATTTCTTCAGACAAAGTATGATTCTTTTTTTCATAAGCCGGACCGGAAATGTTTTTGCTGCCGGATGTGACAAGCTTCCTTCTGAAACTGATATTGAGAAACTTACCTGGCTATTTTCCGGGGCCAGACTCTCACAGGAAAAATCCATAGAAGGATGGTTTATAGGTCCAAGGAAAGAGATGATAACTCCCTGGAGTACAAATGCCGTCGAAATAACTCAGAATATGGGCATTAAAGGAATTGAAAGGATTGAAGAGTTAATCCCTGTCAGTTCCCCTGATTCCCGTTACGACAAGATGCTTCAGGCACTTTACAGAAATCCCGGGCAGGACCTCTTCACTATTGACAGACTGCCGGAAAAAGTCATTTACATTGATGATATAAAAGCATACAATGAAAAAGAAGGCCTCGCTCTGAGTGATGAAGAAATAAAATACCTTGAAAGAGTATCTGAGAACATCGGCAGAAAACTGACTGACAGTGAGGTGTTTGGATTTTCACAGGTAAATTCTGAGCACTGCCGGCACAAAATCTTCAATGGGGTTTTCATCATTGATGGCATAGAAAAAAAAGTCTCTCTTTTTCAGCTAATAAAAAGCACGACTCATACAAATCCCAATAAGGTTGTTTCGGCATACCGCGACAACTGTGCTTTTATTGAGGGGCCTTCAGTTGAACAGTTTGCCCCTTCCTCTCAGGACAAACCTGATTTTTTTGTTATTAAAACTTTCCAATCAGTACTTTCCCTTAAGGCCGAGACTCATAATTTCCCGACAACTGTTGAACCTTTTAACGGAGCTTCGACCGGCACCGGAGGTGAAATACGCGACAGGATAGCCGGAGGTAAAGGAGCATTCCCGATTGCAGGTACAGCTGTTTATATGACTTCTTATCCCCGCCCTGACGGACCCAGGGAATGGGAAAAGTCAACCAGTGAAAGAAAGTGGCTTTACCAGACCCCTGAAGAAATACTCATCAAGGCATCAAACGGTGCCAGCGACTTCGGCAATAAATTCGGACAACCTCTCATATGCGGTTCACTGCTGACATTTGAGCATTTTGAACACTCATTGAAGTTCGGCTACGATAAAGTTATTATGCTGGCTGGAGGAATTGGCCTGGGTAAAAGAAAGGACTGCGAAAAGGATGTCCCTGAAAAAGGTGATATTATTATCCTGCTTGGCGGAGACAATTACAGGATTGGCATGGGCGGAGGTGCTGTTTCTTCAGTTGAAACAGGTGCATACGACAGTTCTATTGAACTTAACGCTGTCCAGAGAGCAAATCCTGAAATGCAAAAAAGGGTCTATAATGCCATCAGAGCTTTGTGTGAAGCAGAAAACAATCCAATAATATCAATTCACGACCACGGCGCCGGAGGTCATCTGAATTGTTTATCAGAACTTGTGGAGTGCTGCGGCGGAAAGATTGACATGAGTAAACTTCCGGTTGGCGATCCGACACTTTCTGCCCGTGAAATAATCGGCAACGAATCTCAGGAGCGCATGGGACTTGTGATGAAAAAAAACAGTACAGAACTCCTTAAAAAGATTTCAGAACGTGAAAGAGCCCCTTTTTATATTATAGGGCACATCACAGGTGACAACAGGCTTGTCTTTGAAAATCCTGTGACTGGAGAAAAACCTGTTGATCTTGCACTTGCAGCTCTTTTCGGAGACCCTCCGGGGACTGTAATAAAAGACTCAACAAAAACCCTGAAGTATCATGATCCGGTTTATGATCCTGCCCGGCTGGCTGAATATGTTGAACAGGTTCTTCAGCTGGAGGAGGTGGCCTGTAAAGACTGGCTGACAAATAAGGTTGACAGATCTGTTACCGGACGTTTGGCAAAACAGCAATGTGCCGGTACTCTCCAGCTTCCTCTTAACAACCTTGGAGCAATTACACTTGATTACCGCGGCAAACATGGAATGGCAATTGCGATAGGACATGCTCCTGTAGCAGGTCTTGCTGACCCGGAAGCAAGTTCAGTGCTCTCAATTGCCGAAGCTCTGACTAATATCATTTGGGCTCCGCTGACAGACAAAATAAGAAGTGTCTCACTGTCGGCCAACTGGATTTGGCCTGCAAAGAATCCTGGTGAAGACGCAAGACTTTACAAAGCAGTAAAATCTGCAAGCGATTTTGCCATCGAGCTTGGTATCAATATCCCAACAGGAAAGGATAGTCTCTCGATGACACAAAAATACAATGACGATGTAGTCTATTCGCCGGGCACAGTAATTATCTCAGCGGCTGGCGAAATAAGTGATATCCGCAGGATTATTGAACCGGTGATAGTAAATGATCCCTATACAAGCCTTTTATACATCGACATGAGCCGGGACTCATACAGACTGGGAGGAAGCTGTCTTGCTCAGATACTTAACTGCGTCGGCTCCGAAATTCCGACAGTAAAAGATCCGGCCTATTTTTCAGAAGTATTCAACTCTGTACAGCTGCTGATTGAACGTGGCAAAATCATGGCTGGGCACGATATTTCAGCTG
>JABUEV010000425.1 GCA_013314865.1 Bacteroidales bacterium
TGATAAGCCGGTTGTGATTAATCTCGATCGGCCTATGAAAGAGGTTCTTGCCGAGCTGACAAAATATCCTGTGAAGACAAGACTGAGTCTGAACGGCACTCTTATAGTAGCCCGGGATATTGCACATGCGAGGATTAAAAAGATGCTGGACGAAGGCAAGCCGATGCCCGACTACTTCAAAAACCATCCGATATATTATGCCGGGCCGGCCAAGACTCCCTCAGGCATGCCGTCAGGAAGCTTCGGACCTACAACTGCAGGCAGAATGGATACCTACGTTGATCTCTTCCAGAGCAAGGGAGGTTCTCTAATCATGATTGCAAAGGGAAATCGGAGCAGACAAGTGATAGAATCATGCAAAAAGTACGGAGGATTTTACCTGGGTTCGGTAGGAGGCCCGGCAGCAATACTTGCGGCAGAAAATATTAAATCGGTAGAGCTGGTTGATTTTGAAGACCTTGGAATGGAAGCAGTAAGAAAAATCAGGGTTGAAAATATGCCCGCCTTTATCATTACCGACGACAAGGGCAATGATTTTTTTGATGAGTATAATAAGTGATACAATCTTCCCCCTTTAAAACCCTGTTAATTGACCCCCTAAATCCCCCCAGTGGGGGGACTTAATTGATTAAATCTGATAAATTAATGTCTTGATGTTTTTAAAAGTTCTATTCTATTCATTGCAGTTTTTTCAATCTCTTTTATCACCTCTTCAATTTTCTCTTCTATATCAAAATTGGAAAACCGTAAAACCAGTATACCGTATTTCTCCATTTCAGCCGATCTCCCCTGGTCATAATCTTTTTGTTTGTTGTGGATTTCACCATCAATCTCAATAACAAGTCTTGCTTCATGACAATAAAAATCAGCAATGAAAAAATCTACAGGATGTTGCCTTCGAAATCTCAAACCGCATATCTTCTTTCCTTTAAGCCTTTCCCAAAGTATTTTTTCATGAAATGTCATATTGTTTCTTAAATGTCTGGCTTTTTGAAAAGTTGCAGGATTTGCATTGAAATACATTGTCTTATCCTTCTCTCTCATTTTTATATTCTTTTAAGCCCCCCTTTGGGGGGTTTGGGGGTAAAACTATTGATTGTGTCTTCTTTTAAGCCCCCCTTTGGGGGGTTGGGGGTGAAACACTTGATTAAGTATTCATCTAAGAGTCCCCTTAAAGATTTAGGTGTGGGACTTTAAAATGCTACCTCACCTCCTCAATGTCAAAAATCTCAAAACGGCTGAAGGTGCGCCAGTATTTGATGGTGTTCTTTCTGACAAGTTCCCAGTAAATATCACTGTCGAGGCCATAAATGAAGTTTATCTCTTTGAGCTCGGAGCTTATTATTTCAGCTATATGAGGTTTAAGGGAAATGCGTATTTTTCTGTTGAGATACGAAAACTCCGCAGTCGGCCTCAGCATCGTATCATTTCTGACTGTAAGAAGTCCATGTCCGGGTGTGGCACCCGTACTGACCTGTATGCCGTCGTTCATACAGCTTAACGGAGGAACCGATCCTGCATAAGAAACAACACTGAACTCGTCCACACCGGTATTGAAATACTCTCTTGCCCGGATCCCCATTTTGACACCAATAATTGCAAAAACCCCAAGATGCCTGTGCAATTCACTTGCCAGGACACCGGAAATCCATTCGTTTCTCCCGTGAGCTTCGATTATCTCACTGACATAAGGTTTTATATCATCGAAGTAAAATTCATAATCTTCAGGTATTTCTTTAATAAGTTGATTTTCTGCAACTGTCTTACCTGAAAGGATTTTAATAACAGCCTCTCTCAGACCCGGCAGGTCAGCAGGAGCACTGTATGACACGTTTCCTGCAACCCTGTTTACAAACAGATCGGGATAATGCATAAAAACCGGAACCATTTCATCCGTTCCGCTGAAACTGAATTTATGACTCTTACCAGGTTCAGACTCAAAGAATGAAGTGATCATCTTTCCATAAATAGTTTTGATTCCCTTTATCTTTTCCAGCGTTTCCTTATCATAAAAATCCGAGTCTTTAAGGTCAACTTTTCTTACAACATTTATTTTTACATCCTGTCTGATCATCATTACTGAAGCATCCTTGTCGAGGTTGTAGTTAAATCCATCCTTTTCGGCCACTCCGTCGGCACTCCATACAATGCTATTAACCTGCTGTCTGAACAGGGGAAGCGTGGTAAAAGCTCTGTATGCAGTTGACATACTGCCAAGACTTACGAAAGTTATTTTGGTTTTTTCTGCATTAAGTATATCATTTATCAGAACAAAACAATCAGGAGCCTTTTCAGGGTCAATATTATTTTCGTCGCCCCATACACTTTTCCGGGCAACAGGGAATTCTGCCGGTTTATATCTTCCGATGCGGTTTATCCCGACCGGAATGCCTTCGTGGCGGTAAGAATTAAGGAGGCTTCTGACTTTTATGTAAGCATTTTCGGCCGAAAGCACGCCGGGAGAAACAGTCACAGCCAATACCCTTACATTTGGAGATGCAAGAAACATGGTCAGCGCCTTCATATCGTCCGCTCCGCCGTCTGTGTCAATAATTACATAATGAGCAGGTTTCCAGGGGTGAGACAATAATGGAGAAAAAACTATTCCTATAAATGCCAAAATGATTGCAAGCTTTTTCATTTAACCTGTTGTTTGGCGTAAAAATAATATTTAAGGTTGAGTTTTAATAATCCGTATTTTGTTAAAAGCCAGATATTGCAGACTATATAGTAATCCATTTTTCAATAAAATGACCTTCAATGGTTTTGGGTTATAATTAATTTTTCTAAATTGACCCCCTGCAATTTTGTAATTATGAAGAAGAAGTTACTTGTTTGGTTTTTACCCGGAGTTATTCTGGGAGCCGCTATAATACTTGGAGCCGGAAAGGCTATTGAAGCGACATCAACCAGCAATTTTTGCATGTCGTGCCATATACATCCGCTGGCTGATGCTTCATGGAAAAGGTCTGTTCATTATGAGACAGGCTCTGGTTACAGGGTTGGATGCTCGGAATGCCATCTTCCCCCGAAAGGACAGGGATATCTGTGGGAAAAGGCAAAGACGGGGACACGCGACCTGTGGGGCTATCTTTTCAAGGATTCAGCCTCATTCGACTGGGAACCGAAAGGACAGCTGGAATATGCACGC
>JABUEV010000426.1 GCA_013314865.1 Bacteroidales bacterium
GGAGGATTGTACCTGGCTTTTTCAACCAGCCCCTGTATGTCTTTGTCCTGCATCAGGTAGCTAAGCTTAACGCCCTTGTTATTCTTCATGTATGACTCCACAATTCTGAATCCAATCCATACCGCCGCTTTCCCCGGCGACTCATTTGTAAAATAGCTTGTGAACGGGGCATCTCCTATAAGCTTTCTTATTGTGAAATGATCGGTGCTGAAAATAAGGTCGTGTTCTATAAGATATTCCCACATCCTCCCTTCATTGTTCCTGCAGAACTTCATCTGACCGGGAGTGAAGCCGAAAATTATTTCGTCAGGCACATCCGGAAGCATGCACCGTTCAAAATACTTCAGCTTTCCTTCATGTATCATTTCAGTCAGGACATTGTCAGTCCCGTAATTCATAAACTCAAAATCCCATTCCGATGCAGCCCATCCGTACATGCAGTCTGGAACAATATAATCAGGTGTCATTCTGGCTGCCAGGTAGCTGTAAATCTCAAGCCTTGGATAATACTCACAATCTGCCCCAAGGTATCTTTCAAGACCGATGCCAAGGACAGAATCTCCGGTTATTATGCTGTTGTTAAACCCGGTAATACATGTATAAATCTGAGGCACAAGCTTCTCCGGGAAATAATACCTGTAATGGCTGAAGGCCTTTCCCAGCTCCTTCTCAATAACATCAGTATTTTCAAAAATTTTCATTGTGCTTGAATAGACTTCATTATTCAGCTTGTCGGTGCAAAACTGCAAAAGTAAATCGCTGAAATCAGGTTCATTGATATCACCAGCATTTATAACATAACTGAATAGCTGAAGAAATGTGCCGTATTTATCCTTCAGATAAGGTATTCTGTCTTTCACCAGAGAAGGGTCAGTTTCAAAAAGGTCTTTTTCGAGCCTCTTTATTTCTATTTCAACCTTGGAAGAAGATGTGTTTACCTTGTATGGATTTCTTTTGCATGAGACTGAAACTGAAATGACAAGCGTTAAAATCAGGAAGTTAACTGTTATGGCTCTCATAAACTCTTTCTTTTATGACATGCAAATGTATCCAATATAAACTGAGTATTAATAATCTTAGTCTCTTTATCTTGTAATTTTGTATTGTTATCTTTACACCTTTCAATAATAGGAGTATAAAGCAATGTGCAAATTTACAAGGAATTGTTGCAGAATAAACTGCTTGGATGTTGTGAAAAACGCATTACCGGTTCTGATACTTGTTTTATTGAAAACCGGCACTGTTAATTCCCAGGATTTCAGGTTTGGTATATATGCCAATCCGGTTATCTCATGGTTTGGTACTGATGTAAGTGATGTAAAGAATGAGGGAGCCAGGGCAGGTTTTAATTTCAGTGTAACGGCTGAAAAATACATTGGCGACAACTATGCAATTACGGCTGGCCTGAGCATAACCAGCTCAGGAGGCAGGCTGGTCTCTGAAAAACCTTCAATCTTTCGTTTTCCGAATTATTCTTCCGTTGTGGCGGCCGGAAATGCTGTCAAGTACAGGATACAGTACCTTTCAATTCCGGCGGGGGTAAAATTCAAAACCAATGAACTGGGATTTCTGTCATATTTTGCTGAAATAGGATTTGACCCAAAAATAGTGGCAAGCGGGAAAGTTGACATTCCTTCAGTTGACATCAAAGGCGAAAAAGCCATGACAGAGATACGCAGATTCAACTTAGGCTATCACCTTTCAGCAGGAATTGATTATTCAATTGACGGATCCACTTCAGCGATTCTCGGCCTGGGATTTGAAAACAACTTCCTTGACGTCACAAAAGATGTCGGCGACCAGCCAACAGACAGAACATCACAGAGATTCATTAAATTTATTTTTGGAGTAAACTTCTGATCTCCCGATATGAAAATTTCTCTTGCACAGTTAAACTATCACATAGGTAATTTTGAAAAAAACAGGGATCTGATTGTGAATTCCATCAGGAAAGCCAAATCTGTTGGCTCAGATCTTATTGTCTTTTCAGAACTTTGCATTCCGGGTTACCCGCCGCTTGACTTGCTTGACAGGCTTGATTTTATAGAGAAATGCAACCGCACTCTTGAAGAAATTGCCCTTGAATGCAAAGGAATAGCAGCCATTGTCGGCTGTCCTACAATTAATCCAAATCCCCAGGGGAAAAAACTATATAATTCAGCGCTTGTACTTCAGGATGGAAAGGTAATTTTCAGGACAAATAAGGCTCTTCTTCCCACATATGATATTTTCGATGAATACAGATATTTTGAACCGGAAAAGAGTTTCAGAACCTTTGTTTTCAAGGGAGTAAGGATTGCTCTGGCTATTTGCGAGGATTTATGGGATGAACAGCCATTCGACAATGAATTTGAGAAGTCGCGCCTCTATACTGTATCTCCTGTTGAGGAACTGTCGAAAGAGAGGCCGGACATTATAATAAGCATTTCGGCATCTCCTTTTGCATATAATAAAATTGAAGCAAAAGAAAACATCTTCAGAAAGAAGGCAGTGAAGTACAGAATCCCGGTTATTTCAGTGAACCAGACAGGTGCAAATACCGAGCTTATCTTCGACGGGGCTTCACTGGTAATGAACCGTGAAGGTGAACTGGTAAGAAAATTGCCCTTTTTTGAAGAAGCGCTGGAAACAATATCTCTTGAAGAGATTAATTCAGGAAAAATAAGTTACAGCCATCAGAAACCTGAAGTGATATCTCTTGTTCATAAAGCATTGCTCACCGGGTTAAGTGATTATTTAAGCAAAACAGGCTTCAGATCATGCATACTCGGGCTTTCGGGAGGCATCGATTCAGCAGTGGTTTGCTGTCTCGCTGCAGAAGCGCTCGGAATAGACAATGTTAATGCCCTTTTGCTGCCCTCAAGATATTCATCCGAACATTCGGTTACCGACTCAATTGCTCTGGCCAAAAACCTTGGCATCAAATACGAGGTCATAAGCATTGAAAAACCATTTACAGCTTTTGAAGAACTGGTCAAGCCTTTTTTTGCAGGTAAAGAACCGGATGTAACCGAAGAAAACATACAGTCACGTACCAGAGCAGTAATTCTTATGGCTTTTGCCAACAAATTCGGCCATATCCTTCTCAATACCTCCAATAAAAGTGAAACCGCTGTGGGGTACGGAACTCTTTATGGCGATATG
>JABUEV010000427.1 GCA_013314865.1 Bacteroidales bacterium
CAACCAGACCGGTCAATCCTATGAAGTAGAGTTTTCTTCTGCCCAGCTTGTCGATCATGAAGAGCGAAAGGATCGTAAATGCCACATTCACCACACCCACACTGACAGATGCCCATACGGCAGCCTTGGCATCCTCAAAGCCCGACATGATGAATATCTTCGGACTGTAGTATATGATGGTATTGATGCCGGTAAACTGCTGGACGAACATGATTCCGATAGCAATTATAAGAGGTACTCTCAGCCATTTCTTGAAAATCAAGGTCCAGTTAACCTTGTTCTTCCTGTCAGTCTCCAGGTCAAACTTCATCTTATTTATTACTTCTTCAACCAGTGAGGGTTCTTCAACCTTTTCAAGAACCTCCCTGCATTTTTCTTCATGGTTTTTGCTTATAAGCCATCTTGGTGTTTCAGGAAGGAACAGCATACCGACAAACATGATAAAAGCAGGTATTACACCGACATAAAACATTGGTCTCCAGCATGAATTGAAATTTGGATGACCATCAGGAACAGCAAAAGCAGAATCGCTCAGGTAGGAAACCATTATACCTATTGTAATCAGCAGTTGAAACATTGACACCAGGGTTCCCCTGCTCTTTGTAGGTGAAATTTCTGCTATGTAAAGCGGTACGGCAAAGGAGGATGCTCCGATGGCAAGGCCGAGAAACAGACGTGCAAAAACAAGCATAGTCGGACTTGGTGCAGCACCGGACCATATTGCCCCGATCATGAAAATGAGAGCTGAAGTCAGGATTACTTTCTTACGCCCGAATATATCAGCTAACCTTCCGCTTGTCATTGCACCTATTACCGCGCCTACAAGCCCGGCAGTAGTTATTATCTCAACCCAGTTGTTTGAGATATTGAAAGCTTTCTGAAAAAACGGAATTGCCCCGGAAATTACTCCTGTGTCAAATCCAAACAGCAAACCACCGGTTGCTGCAACTGTAGCAATTACAAATACTAGACCTTTGTTTTGCTTTGTTTTAGTTTCAGTCATAGATTAGTTATTTTGGTAAATAATTCTTTTTTGAAGGGATGAAAGATAATTCATCCATCTGACATTTTGCAAACAACAAATCAAAAAAAATTCAATGATCAGATTTTACTGCTAATTTTATAACAATTATTAATTTTCAAAGATGTTTTTTAACAGCAATTCAGGATTATTTTTAAGTTTACAAAAAAGGAGGTGAGCATGAAGCTTGGATTTGTCAGTGCAATACTTCCCGAACTGAGTTTCAGGGAATTGATAGATTTTGCATCGGAGCAGGGATTTGCATGTGTTGAAGTATGCTGTTGGCCTGTCGGCAAGGCAGAGCGCAGATATGCAGGTGTTACACATATAGATGTGGATACACTCGATCAGCACCAGGCTGATGAAATTAAAGATTACCTGGCGCTGAAAGGGGTAGAGATCTCAGGACTGGGCTATTACCCTAATCCTCTTGATCCGGACCCGGAAAGAAGACGCTTCTACATCGATCACATTATGAAAGTGATAGATGCATCGGCGATGCTCGGAGTAAACAGGATAAATACATTTATCGGCAGGGATAAAAACAGAAGCGTTGAGGATAATTTTGAAGAGTTTATGAAGGTTTGGCCTGAGATTATCTGGCATGCAGGAGAAAAAAATGTCAAAGTTGGGATTGAGAACTGCCCCATGATTTTTACAAGGGATGAATGGCCCGGAGGCAATAACCTTGCAACAACACCTGTAATCTGGAGGAGAATGTTCAGTGAGATAAGAAGCGACCATTTTGGCCTTAACTACGATCCGTCACATCTTCTCTGGCAGCAGATGGACTATGTGAAACCACTTTATGAATTTAAGGACAAGATTTTTCATATCCACCTAAAGGATGCAAAAGTTTA
This sequence comes from Bacteroidales bacterium, assembly GCA_013314865.1. Taxonomy (GTDB): domain Bacteria; phylum Bacteroidota; class Bacteroidia; order Bacteroidales; family VadinHA17; genus LD21. The sequence goes on from JABUEV010000427.1 coordinate 1,882, forward strand.
CCGCGATAAACTGAATGAAGTAGGTATCATGGCGACGCCTCTTGAATTCCATTCGCCAAAACTGCCCGGGCTGGGAGACATTGACTGGTCAACTTTTATATCTGCCCTTAACGACATAAGATACAACGGACCTGTCTGCATTGAAGTGGAAGACAAATCATTTGAGGGATCGCTGGAAGACAGAAAGAATGCACTTGTACTTAGCAGAAGGTACCTGAAGCAGTTTATTGTCTGACCTTTTACAGGAAATAATTACCAGGTCTGATCTGACCAGGAACATTTGTGCTCCACCTGTAATATTAATTGGGTAAGTTGACAGGTTACAATGACAGATAAACCTTTTAAAAAGGTTAGGGACTTATTTTACCAGCCACGGGGCTTCATATCCTTCCGGTCTCTTCCTGACTGCCGGTTTTTCAGGAACAAATGAGATGTCAATCTTTTTAATTCCGCTTCGGGTTATCTCATATAACAATGACTGATAAGGTTCAAAAATCAGTTCGACAGGATAGGATTTACCTTCGAAGGATATCTCAGCACTAAGAGTATCAGTTTTTTCGTTGAATGACTGTCCGTATTCAAGGGGGAATTTAAGTCTGCCTGATTTGGGGTTTGCAAAGAAAATATATAAGGAATTACCGTCTTTCCTGCACCAGTAAGGAGGTAATCCTTTGCCTTCAATAAGGGGATGCAGATCAGAAGGGATCTGATCCGAAACATTTTCAGATTGCATTAATTTCTGAACCAGTGAACCAAAATCAGGATGAGTAACGGCTCCAGGCTCTTTTGGCGCTTTTTTGATAATTATTCTCAAACCATCTTCGGATAATTCCGTAATTCTTTTAATGAGCTTGTAATCAAGATATTCAGCGTCAATATAAAGAGCCTTATATGCGGCATTGCCAACCCTGAGTATTCCTTTATCTACATGTGCTTTTTCAAGGAATTCGCGATTAATCCATGTGGGACAAAAGCCCTTAAGTTCTTCAGGGAAGTAAACGTACCGCATTTCATAATATCCCCAGGCCCAGATAAACTGTTTCTCCTCAGGCATTACACCCCTGCACCAGGCATCTTCAAGAGGAAGATAAACGGCAATCTCAGAGTATGTACTTCCTTTCCTCATGAATGATGAAATTTTTGCCAGATAATTATTGAATGAAGGAATTTCATCAGCAAGGTTGCCGTCAAAACCCACATGCGTGGTTGCGTAGAAATTAACAGTATCATACCCGGCAGGATTATA
>JABUEV010000428.1 GCA_013314865.1 Bacteroidales bacterium
GTAAGGTTTTCCAATGTAAACGGAGGCATATTTGCAGGTGGAGGGGGAGGATCTTCAACATATCTTACAGGTGCAACGCCTTCACCTGGAGGTAACGGGGGAGGAATTGTATTTATCATCTGCGATACGATATCCGGCAATAACAGATCTGTTAAAGCTGAAGGGTCAAAGCCTGTCACTGCTTTAGGAAATGCGGGTTCAGGAGGCGGCGGAGGCGGAGGATCAATAGCACTTTATGCCAGAAGTTATTCAAGTTCGGGTTCTACCCTGTCAATATCTGCAAAAGGCGGAAACGGAGGAGATAACACCGGACGTTTTGGAGAAGGAGGTGGCGGCGGAGGCGGACTTGTGTGGCTTAAGGCTGGCCAACTGCCTGCAAACGTCACAGTCAGTATCTCGGGAGGACTGCCTGGGTCAAGAACAGGTGCCTCTACTGCCCAGCCGGGAAACGATGGCGAAAATACAAACTTTGTTCCGGCACTGACAGGATTTCTTTATAATTCAATTTACAGCTCGGTAACCGGAAACCAGATTGATTCAATATGCTCGGAAACCCGCCCTAAAAGGATTAAAGGAACAATGCCTGTGGGAGGCATACCTCCGTATAACTTCAGATGGGAGAAAAGCTATAACCTTACGGCCTGGACTACTCTATACAACGGTCCCGATTCTGTGAATTATACTCCGGCCGACAATGAGTCGGTAACTGTATATTTCAGAAGAACAGTTACAGACAGCGACCTGGTCCCTCTTTCTGATGTCAGCAAACCTGTGCAGATAATTGTCCATCCATACATTAAAAATAATTTAATAGGCTATGATGATGTAATCTGCTACGGACAAAATCCCTCTGAATTAGTTTCCGTGGCAACTCTTCAGGATGGAAACGGACACTACAGCTTTATGTGGGAGTCAAGTACCGACAACTCAATCTATACCGTAACAGCAACAGGTAACCAGAACTATCTTCCCCCGGCTTTGACAAGGACTACATGGTACAGGAGGGTGGTTACATCTGCAAGATGTATTGATACCAGTTCGCCTGTTGTCATAACTGTGCTTGATACTATAAGAAATAACAGTATTTTGACCCCGCCACAGGAAATATGCGAAGGTATGTTATTTACTGACCTTCAGGGGACAACATCGCCAGTTCTGTCGGGCGGTGATAATACTTACAGATTCAGATGGGAAAACAGCATCAACGGAACAATCTGGAATCCGGCGCCAGGAACAAATAACCAGTCAGCCTACAATCCATACGAAAATGAACCGGCTTTTACAGGGAATGAGCTCTTCAGAAGAGTTGTGCTCTCAGGTTCAGATGATGTATGCACAAATATTAGCAAACCGGTACAACTGATAAAATACCCGGCAGTGACAAATAATATTATTTCCGGGAATCAAACCATTTGCCAGGGAGAAACTCCCTTAATGATCACCGGAACTGTTCCGCTGAACGGTAAGGGAGAGGGTTCCTATACATTTACCTGGCAGGACAGTACAGGAAGCCGATCCTGGACAGATATTCCGGGATTTATCAATGTTACCTCAAAAGATTTTAATCCTCCCCCGCTTTCGGATACAACCGGTTTCAGGAGAATAGTATATTCATCTGCCTGCATCAGTATCAGCAAACCTGTAATAATCAATGTTCATGGTTTAATTACCGGGAATGATATTTCCCTTCTTACTCCCGGCCTTACGGATACAACATTGTGTTACGGAGGAATTCCTAACCGGATTGCCGGCAGTGTGCCACAGGGAGGAACGGGAATTCCGGGCGATTATGCATACCAGTGGTTTTCATCAGGGGATAATGTCAACTGGACTGAAATAACAGTTTCCGGAACGTCACGTGACTACCGGCCGGGAGCACTGACTGAAACAACATTCTTCAGGAGAAGGGTCATTTCGGGTGAATGCATTTCAGAAAGTTCGCCTGTAAAGATTACAATATTACCTGCAATAACAGGTAATACTGTTTCCGGCACTACAACCGTCTGCATTAATACAGCTCCTGATCCTCTTGTTCAGGCTTCAGGAACCTCTCTTTCAGGAGGAGCGGGCAGTGGAAGTTATACCTTCCTGTGGGAGGAAAGCACCGATGGCGTGACATGGAGCCCCGCTTCGGGAGTAAACAATGCTTCAACCGGAATCTATCAGCCTCCTACCCTGAGTGTGCCCATGAAATACAGGAGGACGGTATTTTCAGGAGCAAACAACTGCTGTTCAAGTGTATCAAATACAGTGGAGATTTCAATAGATGTTCTCCCTGAAGGAGCTTATGCTTATGCGGGGCCTGATACAACTATCAACACATTTGATTATACAGTTCAAATGGTCGCAGATCCGGTTTTCCAGGGAGCAACCGGCAGATGGACGCTTATTGAAGGCTCAGGCAGTTTTTCGAATGAAAACAGCAATACAACACGGATAACAGGACTTTCCAAAGGCATAAACAAATTCATGTGGACTGTCACTAGCGGCGCATGCAAGCTCGAAGACATGGTTGAAGTATGGGTTTATGACATGTTTATACCTGAAGGATTTTCTCCTAACGACGACAGTTACAATAACAGATTTATCATTAAAGGTCTTGACCTGCAGAATCAGGACGCCGAACTGAAGATAATGAACGGTGCAGGCACAATAGTATATTCAACATCAAATTTAAACAACAACACGTGGGAAGACTGGGATGGCAAAAATGACAAGGGAATTGATCTGCCTGAAGGGACCTATTATTACCTGCTCCGACTGGTCTCAAAGGGCAGTTCACAGGTATTTAAGAAAAGCGGATTTATAGTACTTAAAAGATTTTGACAGACAATAAATGATCTCTAAATGTTGAGCGGAAAGAACATAGGGTCAGTAATGAAGAGAATATCATCAGGTGCGTTGCTGATTATTTTCTACTGCATTCATTTACATGGTCAGCTGGTGGCTGATTCTGCTAGGATAAATCTCGGGCTTCCTCTCTACAGCCAGTATCTCCAGAATGGTCTGGCGATAAATCCGGCGTATGCAGGCACAAGGGAAGTATTGAGCAGTTTTTTATCATATCGTATGCAATGGATGGGGACAAAGGGTTCTCCGGTTATTCAGTCGGTTTCTC
>JABUEV010000429.1 GCA_013314865.1 Bacteroidales bacterium
AGCGAAAGGGACACTGTTGTTGAAGTGATTATGATTTTCAGGATTGATCCTCGTGAAGTGCTTTATCCTGTCGTCCAGACCTGGCCCTTTCCCGTGCAGACTGCCGAAGCGTTTATCGTCAGGAAGGAGGATGATAAGGTTGTTTATCTGAATGAACTAAGATTCAGAAGGAATTCGGCTCTTCAACTGCGGGAACCGGTTTCAGGGGAACGGATTCCTGCCGCAATGGCTGTCAGGGGAATCGAATCAACAACTGATGCTGTCGATTACAGAGGCAAAAAAGTGGTTGCTGCAATGAAAAAGATTCCCGGCATCAACTGGTACCTTGTGGCCAAGGTCGACCATAACGAAATTCTTTCGGAACTTAATGAACAGATTACTCTGGTAATCATAATAATTGTACTCTTTATTCTGACTGTCGGGCTTCTGCTTGGTTATATCGAATGGAACGAGAGCGCCCGGTTTTACAGGGAAAAATATGAAAAAGAGCTTGACAGGCTGGCTTTGAGAAAGCATTTTGACTATATACTTAAATATGCCAATGACATCATCTTTCTGATCGACAGCAATATGGCAATTATCGAGGCCAACGATCGCGCCGCTGAGATATATCAGTATGAAAGGGAGGAACTTATCGGCCTTCCTCTTTCAAAGATTACAGCAGATGAAAGTATGAGAAATATTGCTGAACAGAAGAAGATACTTGACGAAAAAGGATCTGCCACGTACGAGGCTTACCATAAAAGAAGGGATGGAACTGTATTCCCGGTTGAAGTAAGTTCACGCAAGGTGGAGATTGAAGGTGTGCGTTATTACCAGTCAATATGCCGTGATATAACGGAACGCAAACAAGCTGAGGAAACTCTAATTGAAAGCGAGGAGAGATTCAGGAAAATATTTGAAGAGAGTCCTTTCCCGATGGCTATGACAGGAAAAGATCTTCTGATCCTTCGTGCCAATGAATCATTCTGCAAAATGACGGGATATAGTGAAGAGGAACTTAAAACTTTTACATTCAGGAATTTTACTCATCCTGACTATGTCTCCCGGGATGAAGTATCACTGATGAAACTGGTCGCCCGTGAATTGCCTATTTATCATACAGAAAACAAGTATATCCGTAAGGACAACACTGTAATATGGGGCTCCACAACAGTGAGCATCATTCGGAACAATCTTGATGAGGCACAGTACTTCCTTTTCATGATCGAGGACATTACACTAAGAAAGAAGGCTGAAAGTGAATTGATTGCAGCAAAGGAAAAAGCAGAGGAGAGCGACAGGCTGAAGACCGCATTTCTGCACAATGTGTCTCATGAGATAAGAACTCCTATGAATGCAATAATTGGATTTTCTGCCCTTCTGGGTGAACCTGATACCTCTCCTGAGGAGCGTCAGCAATATATTGACATCATATTCCAGAGCGGCGGTCAACTCCTTTCTATTATAAATGATATCGTTGATATTGCCAATATTGAAAGCGGCCAGGTAAAAATCAACAAATCACGGATTAACCTCAATGCAATACTGAAAAGTCTGGATGAACAGTTCAGTTATCAGGAAAAAGAAGGGGTTCTTTCCATAAATCTTGTATCATCTTTATCCGATTCTGAGGCAGTACTGGTTACTGACAGCACCAAACTTATACAGATTCTGTCAAATCTGATCAGCAACTCAATCAAGTTTACCAGGCAGGGAACGATTGATTTCGGATATGTAAAAAAGGAAGGCTTCTTTGAGTTTTTTGTCCGTGACACCGGAATTGGAATACCTCCTGAGCATCATGAAAAGATATTTGACCGCTTTTACCAGGTTGACAAAGCCTCATCAGTAAAATCGAGCGGAACAGGTCTTGGCTTGTCGATATGCAAAGCTTATGTGGAACTGCTGGGAGGAAAGATCTGGCTTAAGTCAGAGCCCGGGAAGGGATCAGAATTCAGATTCTCAATACCGTCAGGCACTGAAATTAAAACACCTGCCAAATAAAAAAAACGGCAGGCAAATCTCATTATGTTCTATTTGCCTGCGCGTCACTCAAATTTATTACAGAGTTTTTCGGAATGTGAAAATCTAACCGGACTAACTCCGAATGCGGAGTTTTCTTTTATTTATATTTTGTAACTCTCTGGTCATTGATAACACCCTTCCAGTTAAGCCCGAACCCAAAGTCATAACTGTTCCCTTCGCTGTCAGTGTAACATTTCATATCACGGGGGACATCTTCAGCCTGTTCCTCCACGGTTTGCATATTGGCCGGCATCTGAAAAGGAAGCAGGCCTGAAGGTTCGGCTGTTCCAGTGATAAGATCAAAAATTGCCTGGTACTGCACTCCGAAATGAATAAGTATTGCATCGGCACTCTTTTCAATCTCTGAAAACACCATTGGATTTGAAACATCGATAACTGCAACAAGAGGCTTGTTCCCAAGCTTCAGTTTTGTTTCATTGACGAGTTTCATATCTGTAAAATTCTGGGCGGTAACGCTTTTATCTTTATATGTCCGGTTGGTGAACTTTTCAAAAGGACTTCCGCCAGCAATACTGTTTTGACGGGCATTAACTGCCTTGTAAGGTCCGTACTGCAAAGTTATGGGAACATAACCGTTACCGCCTTTCTTTACATCTCCGACATCATAGCCGGTCCCTCCCTGAGGACTGGCTATTGCTACCAGACCAAAATCTGCTTCTGCAGGAGAGCTGACCACTTCAAAATATTTTCCTGCAATCTCCGGTCTTATTACGTCAACCAATTGTTCGGGCGTCTCGTTTCCAAACCAGTCCCGACCGGCAGGGATTAGTCTTTTGGGGATGTAAACTTTCAGCTTTGTCTTGAGAGGAAGTACCCCGGCTTTGTTTTTAAGCATAACAACTGATTTCAGCTGGGCTTCATAACCGGCTTTCATGAACTCAGGATTGCCCACTGTCTTTTCTGTCTCTGCGGGGTCCAGATAGGGATTTTCAAACAATCCTGTCCTGAAGATATTTTTCAGAAGTCTTACAGCCGACTCTTCAAATCTTTTCCTCATGAATTCCTCACCATGTTCTTTCACTCCCATGTCATATGCCTCGATTACCGGCCCCATCTGATTATTTCCGCCAAACTGGTCA
>JABUEV010000430.1 GCA_013314865.1 Bacteroidales bacterium
GCTGCAATAAGATAATCCTTAAGATGTTTTACCTGTTTACCTGATTTCCCTTTGCCACCGACCTCGATTGTAAGTCCGTCGATCTTAAAATCTCCTTCAGGCGATGCATTAACATTTAGCCCCGAATTAATCAGCTGGTTCAGGACAAAAGTTTCTCTGATATTTCCAATATCAGGGTTTTGGACAAGCGCGTAGGCAAGATTGCTGTTTTCAAGATAAATCTTCTCCGGTTTTTGCAGGATTGAAACACCTTTCCCTTCAGAGGTCAGTGTATTTAGTAACCTTGCGTCCCTTAACTGATATAAATAATTATAGACACTGTCCCTGCTAAGGTCAAGTTTTCTGGCCAGAGCGGCTATATTTGGTTTGAAGGGTACTGATTCCGCAAGAACTGCAAGGAGTTTTTTTACCTTCACGGCAGTTCCTGAATTGTATGAGGCAATATAAGCCAGATCAACATCAACAATAGTATTTATTATCTGCTTAAGCTTCAAAAGATAAGTACTCTCTCCTTCTGCTAGTATTGGTAAATATCCTCTCTCAAGATAATTCCTGAATTCTGGCAAGGGGTGAAAAAACTCTGAGATAATCCTGCTGATGTGCCTGTGATTTCTTCTTATTTCAGCTAATCCGGTTTCTTTGAAATCTTTCCCCAGTTTAAATTTTATATATTCCCTGAAAGAGAGACCTGGCAGGGAATACATTATTACTCTTCTGCTCAAATCAGCTTCTCCAAGATAAATATCTAAAGCAGATGAAGCAGAAAAGACTATATTCATCCGGGGCAGTCCATCATAAATATTTTTTAATTCAACAGACCAGTTGGGATATTTATGTACTTCATCAATAAACAATAGTGTCCCGCCTTGCTTATACCAGTCGTTCGCTGTATCCAGCAGGGTATGATTATAGAACCAGTTATGATCAGCAGTAATGTAAAGAGCCTCCTTAGGTAATCCAAGATCAAATTTAAGTCGCTGTAACATAAGGGTAGTCTTACCAGCTCCCCGGGGGCCTTTTATGCCTATCATTCGATGATGCCAACTGATGCGATCATGCAAAAACCTCCGGAAATCATTCGTTATTGGCCGGACAATATTCTCCTGAAATTCAAATAGACTTTCCAAACTTATGTCGATTTAATACTACAAATATAATATTATTTTGTATTTTCTATTCGACAAAACTATATTTGATTTGATAGTTTTGCTTTATTTTGCCTTAGCAGTTCAGGTTTGGACACAATCTGTTTTAATAGAAATATTATTCAGAATCCCAAGAGTAAAGTTTTTCTGAAAAGCATGAGGTTCATCTTAAATACATTTTAAGCTCTGCACGGATTTTTTCCCACTCCGGACAAATCTCCGATAAGAGGGTATAAAATCCGGCACCGTGGTTATGGTGCTTTAAGTGGCACAATTCGTGAATCATGACATATTCGGCATACCTCCTGTCAAGCCTTATAAGATCATAGCTTATGGCAATCCTTCCCTTTGAAGTACAGCTTCCCCACCTGCTTTTCATCTTTCTTACACTGAATGAGGCAGGACTGAAATCATATTTACTGTAACGCGACAGAATTTCCCTGAAAATTCCGGGAAAAATTTTTCTTGCAACAAACATCAGCCATGATTCAACAAGTGACTGTAAAATGACAGGATCAGGTGATTCATCCCTGTATCCAAGTTCAATTATTTCACCGTCTGTCTTTTTTATGTAGTTCCTGTCAGACCTGACAATTTTAAGAGAATGTTCTTTCCCCATCAGAAGAATTACGGAGCCGTTCCCGGTTATCCGTGAATTATTTATCCTTTTCAGTGATTCATGTTTTTTCAATGCTTTCCTTATCCATTCAGCCTTGTCGGAAATCATCCTTTCAATAACTTTTTCAGGTGTCCCGAAAGGAACTCTTGCAGTGACACCTCTTTCGGGATGAACACTGATTCCAAGCGTCCTTCTTGAGGAGTGAATGATTCTGTATTTTATGCCGGCTGTTTCTTTCTCAGATACTCGTTTCATCCTTGTTCAATCCTTTTTGCCGGTAAGATGAAGAGAAGAGAGATAAAAGACCAGGCATGCTGTTCCATCCATAGTGCATTCGTTTGTTGAATAATCAGCAAAATCATCATGGTAAACAGCCAGATTATTCTGAAACTTAGCGTATTCATCCTCCTCTGAAAGATAGAGTCCTCGGAGTGAATTGAAAATTGAAGGGTAAACCGGACCATCGACAAGCCCGCCATAAACCTGACCTCCCTTTACAACATATGACGAATGGGTGTTTACAGGATAATCTCCCGAATCAGGAAGTCCGACAATCATACTGGTTCCCCAGGGGTTGCAACCGAAAAGCCAGTCGCGGTGAGCTGATTCAAGTTCGTCAAAAGAATGGTCTCCGGTGATTGTCGAATATAGTTTCAGTTGTGTCAGGAATGCCGTAACAAGATTATTTGAGCACCAGATGAACGGGACACCCACAAGGAAGGGATTCTTTTCACCTTTTTCCTTCACTTTAAGAATCCCCTGCCTTATATAATCAGCAAATTCTTTCCTTACAGACTCATCTGAATGCATTTCTGTAATCAGCGGATGACCCATATTGACAAAAGGATACCACTGGTAATGCCTTGCAGTGTCAGCTCCCATCCAGGGGGTTGTTTTCTCCTGACGTCCGAAACTGACAGCATGTTCCAGGTATTCTGGTTTTTTAGTCAGAAGGTACAGTTCCGCAGCTGCCAGTTCCATATCATCGGTCCAGTTGTCCTCCTCATAGAAATAAGGAGCTTTCCCGGGGGCAGTCTGACAGGCGCCGGGATTTTCAAGTCCATATCTGAATGCATCGATAGCTTTTTTGGCAAGCATATCCGAGAATGAGGGATCTGAATCCCTGAATATCCTTGCGCCCAGGGCGAAAGCTGATGCAAATTTACCTGCTGTTGATGCGATGCCGGTGGTGCGGTTCTGATATCCAAAAAGGCCCTGAGGCTTCCCGGTGCACCTGTATACAGGTCTTTCCGGTCCTTTCCCGTAATCAGCTTTATCCTCGTCAGGAAACCTGAAACCAATATGATCCCGGTCATCAGCTATCTGATTGTACATTACTCCA
>JABUEV010000431.1 GCA_013314865.1 Bacteroidales bacterium
GGCAGTATCTATAAATCTGTATTCCACTCCATTAATTGTAATAGTGTCTTCAATCACATCACGCGTTGTGCCGGGTAAGGCAGACACTATAGCCTTCTCTTCATTAAGAAGGGCGTTAAGAAGCATTGATTTGCCGGAATTTGGTTTTCCGACAATTGCAACCGGGATGCCTTGTTTGATGGCGTTACCTGTCTTAAAAGACGATGCAAGATTTTCAGCCAGGTCTTTTACATTAAGCACGACAGTTCTTAATTCGCTTCTGTCAGCAAATTCCACGTCCTCCTCACCAAAGTCCAGTTCGAGTTCGATAAGCGAGGCAAACTTTAACAGTTCCTTTCTTAATTTCCTGATTTCTGCTGAAAAACCTCCGCGCAGTTGATTGATTGCAATGTCATGTGCAGCCTTTGAACCGGATGCTACCAAATCGGCCACTGCTTCGGCCTGTGACAGGTCCATTTTCCCGTTCAGAAATGCCCGTTGTGTGAATTCCCCTGGTTGTGCGGGAACTGCACCGTTTTCTGTCATTAACTCAAGAATCCTTGAAATTACATATCGTGAACCATGGCAAGAGATTTCAATAAGATCTTCGCCGGTGTAGGAGTGAGGCGCCCTGAAGACTGACACAAGAACTTCATCAATTACCTCTTCACCTTTCCTGACCTCGCCGTGAACAATAATGTGACCTTTAAGATTTTGAATCTCAACCTTTTTGTCAGTCGGAACAAAAATCCTTCCGCAGATATCCAGGCTTGCTGGCCCGCTTAGTCTTACGACTGCAATAGCTCCTCCTGCCGGTGTGGCTGGAGCACATATCGTCTCACCGTGTCTTTTCATCTTTAATCTGTTTCATAAAACAAATGTAGGAAACTTATAGCCGGAATATGAAAATAATTGTATTTTTAATTTACCATAAAAAAGAAAGATGAAGACTTTTTGTTGAGTATAACAAACAAATTTTCAGGATGTTCTAATCCATAAATATAAATGAAAAAATACATTTCCGCTATGGCACTAATTCCGGTTTTAATGGCTGTCCTGCCGCAACCCGCAGGCAATCCTACTGCTGAACTAAAGAGCAGATTCATTGAAGCAAAACTCTACCTTCCTGACCCGATAAACGGTTATTACAGAGGAACCCGGTTTGACTGGGCCGGACAAATATCTGATCTTAAGTGTAACGGACACACTTATTTTGGTCAATGGTTTGAAAAGTATAGTCCCACATTACACGATGCAATAATGGGACCTGTTGAAGAATTCGGTCCTCTGGGCTATGATGAAACCAAACCTGGTGAATCGTTTATTATGATTGGTATCGGAGCTCTGAAAAAGCCTGAAGAGAAGAGCCACCAGCGTTTTGGCTATTATGAAATTTCAGACAACGGCAAATGGAGCATAAAGAAGAAAAAGGATGAAATTCAGTTCATTCACAAACTTACCCATAAGGGCTATTCATACGAGTACATTAAAACAATCAGACTACTTAAGGAGAGTCCGGTGATGGAAATTACCCATACCTTAAAAAACAAGGGAAACCTCCCCATTAAAACAAATGTTTATAACCATAACTTCTTCGTTATGGACGACCAGCAGATTGGTCCGGGATTCATTGTAACCTTCCCGTTCAGGCTGTCCGGTGATTGCCCTGATTTTAAAGATATCGCAATTGTGAAGGATAATACCATAAGGTTCAACCGTACCATAAATGGTACCGAAACAGTATTTTGCGGCACTTTGAAAGGTTTCAGCAATGACTCCAAAGATTTCAATGTTAAAATAGAAAACACTGATACAGGTGCAGGAGTAAGTATCACTGCTGACAAGCCTTTGTCAAAACTCTATTTCTGGGCCTCAATCAAAACTCTCTGTCCCGAGACCTTTATAGATATGGATATACAGCCCGGAAAAGAATTCAGCTGGAAACTTGCATATGAGTTTTATTCATTTGATAAAAGAAAGTAGATAACTATACTTATATATTTTAATTTCAATATTTTATATTTCAGGAAACAGCATGAAAATAAATAAAAACAATCCGGATCTCAACCGGAGAAATGCTGTTAAATTACTGACTGCAGGTTCTGCGGCAGGTATTTTCGGGCTTTTGGGCATTGAAAAATCATTGGCGGAGTCAAAAGAGACTCCGCAATATGCCAAAGGCATGCCTCCATTGAAAATAAGGAATGTCAGGGCAATCGCAACAGCTCCTGAGGGATCAAATCTTGTCATTATAAAAGTTGAAACAACCGAGCCCGGCCTTTATGGTCTGGGGTGTGCGACATTTACCCAGAGGGCCCTGGCCGTGGTTTCAGCCATTGACAACTACCTGAATGATTTCTGTGCAGGTAAGGACGTAGATAACATTGAAGACATGTGGCAGTCGGCTTTTGTGAGTTCTTACTGGCGAAACGGGCCTGTGCTTAACAATGCACTTAGCGGACTGGATGAAGCGCTGTGGGATATAAAAGGAAAAAGGGCGAACATGCCAGTGTACCAGTTGCTGGGAGGGAAATGCAGGATTGCGGTGGATTGCTATGCTCATGCAGGAGGCTCCACACCTGAAGCTGTGGCCGAGCGTGTTCAGCAGTTTATGGAGCAGGGATTCAGGCATGTAAGGATACAGCAGGGAGGCTATGGAGGAGTCGGTGCCCTCGAGAAAACACCGGATTTCAGGGCAGAAGGCTTTGGTAGAGAACAGGATATGTACATGGATCAGCAGGCTTACCTTAAATCAGTACCGGTTTTGTTTGAGACTGTCAGAAAAAGATGCGGCGAGGAGATTGAACTGCTCCATGACATTCATGAACGTGTGGAACCGGTTGATGCTATTAACCTTATAAAGAATCTCGAACCATTTCGCCCTTATTTTATTGAAGATCCTTTCTCACCTGAAAACATGAACTGGTTCAGGCACCTCCGCAACCAGACAAGTGTTCCGATAGCAATGGGAGAACTGTTCAACAATATAAATGAGTTCAGGGATTATATGGTTGAACAGCTGTTTGATTTTATCAGGGTTCATATCTCCCAGATAGGAGGAATTACCCCGGCAATGAAAATAGCAAGACTGGGTGAATGGTTTAATATAAGAACAGCCTGGCACG
>JABUEV010000432.1 GCA_013314865.1 Bacteroidales bacterium
TTAAAGCATTTCTGCTTAATGAATTAAGATAAGACTGGTTTATCCGGCTTTCGAGGTATGACTTCGTCTGCTCGAATGTGCCCGGAGGCTCTCTGTTAATCAGCTTTATTATATGCCATCCGTAAACAGTTCTGACGGGTTTTGAATACTCTCCGGTATCTTTTATTGCAAAAGCTGCTTCTGAGAATTCATTAATCATTTCACCTGTACCGAACCAGTCAAGTTCTCCACCCTGATTCGCAGAAGCTTTGTGATCTGAATATTTTGCTGCAAGGGAAGCAAAAGGTTTTCCCTCATTCAGCATGTTCCAGATCTCATATATTTGTTTTTCAGCATTTACCGCTACTGAGTCGCTTACACCGGGAGGAGCGGATTTCATTATATGAGCCACTTTTATTCTCCCTTTTGATGGGCGCCTGTCAGCAACTTTAATGATATGATATCCGTAAGATGTTCGGACAGGCATAGAGATTACATTCTTTTTGAGGGAGTATGCAGCCTCTTCAAAAGGCATTATCATTTGGAAGGCGGTAAAATAGCCAAGGTTTCCTCCGTTCAGTGTGACAGACCTGTCGTCTGAAGAACTGCGGGCCACCTGTTCAAAAGGTTCTCCGTTTATAATCCTTTCCCTTAATTCCATTGCTTTTTTCCATGCGGCAAGAGTATCCGAAGGATTTGCGTCCTGCGGGCAATTCACAAGTATATGCCATGCATTTATTTCGGTCAGGTACCTTTCATATGCCTGGCGAATTATTTTTTCCCTGGTTTCTCTGTCACTCAGATACTCCTGAGCCAGCTGATTTCTGTAGCCTGACAATTCATTGTGGAAAGATTCAAGTTTATCATATCCTTCCCTGATGGCATCGGCAACTTTCAGCTTGTAAATGATGAATTTTTCAAGAAAGTCAACGATATCAGAATTATCACCTGAAGAAGGACTTTTCTGATACATTCGGATGAATTCACCTGCCTCTGTTCCTCTGCCGTCAACTGTCAGAAGAATATCTTTTTCATTAAAACTTTTCTGGCTGACAGATTGAAGCTGAAAAAGCAGGAAGACGACAGAAATGGCAAACTGTATTTTCATTCATTATGCTATTCTGTAGATTTTCTGCTGTAGTTAGGTGATTCTCGTGTAATGGTTACGTCATGAGGATGGCTTTCAATCACTCCCGACTGGGTAATTTTGACAAATTTGGCTTCCTTTTTAAGAGTTTGAATATCAGGGGCTCCAAGGTAGCCCATTCCGGCTCTGAGGCCCCCGGTAAGCTGGAATACAACCTCTGCAAGAGTTCCCTTGTATGGCACCCTGGCAGTAATGCCTTCGGGAACAAGTTTACGGATGTCATCCTCTACATCCTGGAAATACCTGTCCTTTGAACCCTGCTGCATTGCCTCAACCGATCCCATACCCCTGTAAACTTTGAATTTACGGCCGTTATAAATGATTGTTTCACCCGGAGATTCCTCCACGCCTGCAAATAGAGAGCCGGCCATAATGGAATCAGCTCCTGCGGCAAGTGCTTTGATAATATCCCCAGAATATCTTACACCTCCGTCAGCAATTACAGGAATTCCCGAACCTTCAACTGCTTTAGCCACATTATATATTGCTGAAAGCTGAGGAATACCCACACCTGCTATTACTCTTGTAGTACAGATGGAGCCGGGACCAATTCCCACCTTAAGAGCATCAGCACCCTCTCCGGCAAGCCTTTTTGCAGCTTCGCCTGTCGCAATGTTGCCCACAACAATATCAATGTTGCTGAAATTTTTTCTTATTTCCTTCAGAACCTTAATAACCCCTTTTGAATGTGCATGAGCTGTGTCAATAGTTATAGCATCAACATTGGCATTTACAAGTGCTTCCACTCTGGAGAGGGTGTCGGAGGCAATCCCGACAGCTGCGGCAACACGAAGCCTTCCTTTGTCATCCTTGCATGAATTGGGACGGTCTTTAATCTTCGTAATATCTTTATATGTTATCAGACCTACAAGTTTGCCGTTTTCATCCACCATAGGCAGTTTTTCAATTCGGTGCTTCTGAAGTATCCTGGCTGCTTCTTCCAGATTTGTCTGATGATTGGTGGTAATAAGGCTTTTTGTCATTACCTCTGTGATTTTTCTTTTCCGGTTGTTCTCAAACCTGAGGTCCCTGCTCGTGACAATTCCTTTCAGGATGCCCTGGTCATCTATCACCGGTATTCCTCCGATTCCGTATTCGGTCATTAGGTTTATGGCATCGGCGACGGTGGCATCGGGACTGATAGTTATTGGATCAAATATCATAACATTTTCCGCCCTTTTGACACGCTTAACCATAGCGGCCTGAGCCTCAACAGACATATTCTTATGAATTACACCAATACCCCCTTCCCTGGCAATGGCAATCGCCAGTTCATCTTCAGTGACCGTATCCATTGCTGCTGATACGATAGGAGCGTTTAGCTTTATGTTGCGCGAAAACATGGAACTGAGGTTCACCTCTCTTGGAAGGACTTCAGAATAAGCCGGAACAAGCAGTACATCGTCAAATGTAAGTCCTTCATATAGTATTTTTTCTTCTGCAAAAGACATTGCCTGTAGGTTTTAGATTGTGACGCGCAAATTACAAAAAAAAGATAACTCTGGAAACATATTACCGGTATTAGGCTTCATAAAAAATTGAAATACAGTTATTATTTTTGTATTTATGGTTCCCGGTGATGAATACTGAAAAATACAGACAAATACTGATTAAATACTGGGGTTTTACCTCATTCAGGCCACTTCAGGAAGATATCATTAAGTTTAACGCCGAAGGAAAGGATACGCTTGGCCTTATGCCAACAGGAGGAGGGAAATCAGTTACTTTTCAGGTACCGGCAATTGCACATGAGGGCATCTGTCTTGTCATTACACCGCTGATAGCTTTGATGAAAGAACAGGTTAACCGTCTTAATAGCCAGGATATAAAAGCAATTGCCATTCATTCTGCCATGACCCGTGAAGAAATTGAGACAGCTCTTGAAAATGCTGTTTTTGGCGATTATAAATTTCTCTACATCTCTCCTGAAAGAATTTCAACTCAGCTTTTCCAGTCAAGGGTTC
>JABUEV010000433.1 GCA_013314865.1 Bacteroidales bacterium
CATTACATGGCCAAAGGGAGGTATGCGCACCGTGGTTGTTCACAGGGCCAATAAAATAACCGGTCCATGGGAAGGTAAACTCGTATTCCAGGATAAAGGTGTTGCTCAGGGAGGTATGGTTGACACGCCCGATGGAAGATGGTTTGCATACCTTTTCCGTGATTATGGGTCTGTTGGCCGCATACCGTATATTGTACCAATGAGGTGGGAGGACGACTGGCCGGTAATAGGCGTCAACGGCAAAGTTCCGGATTTCTTGGACCTGCCTGAAAGCAAGGGTTTAATACCCGGAATAGTGGCTTCTGATGAGTTTACAAGAAAAAGAGGAAAGCCGGCTTTACCTCTTGTCTGGCAGTGGAATCACAATCCGGTTAATAGCCTGTGGTCGGTCACTGCACGCAAAGGTTATCTCAGACTTACCACGGGCCGCATTGACTCTCTGTTTGTACAAGCCCGTAATACATTGACACAGCGCACTTTTGGACCGGAATGCTCAGGGTCAACTTCAATTGATGTAACAAATATGAAGGAAGGCGACTTTGCCGGACTGGCATTATTGCAAAGTAAATTTGGACTGGTTGGTGTAAAGTATGAAAATGGCTCAAAAAAAATCGTGATGGTAAATGCCCGGTCGGGAAAGCCGGTTGAAATTGAAAGTGTACCTCTGGGGAAAAAAACAGTTTACCTCAGAGCTGAATGCAATTTCAGAGACCTTGCCGATGTAGCATTCTTCTTTTACAGCCTTGATGGCAAAAATTGGACGCCAATAGGCAACCAGCTAAAGATGGAATACTCTATGCCTCATTTCATGGGCTACCGTTTCGGGCTGTTCAATTATGCCACGAAAACGGCCGGCGGTTACGTCGACTTCAATTGGTTCAGGATCAGTCCCGAAAGAATAAATAAAAACTGATACAGCTTCTTCAATATATCCGGTCAGAAATAGAAAAGACATATTTAAATGAAGAAATTCATGTCATCAAAACAATAAGGATAAATAACCATTAAACTATAAGGATATGCAAAAAAAGCAAAAGGAGAAGAAAAAATCCTGTGAACACTTGCGGTTTATTTTAAGACTGCAAACAAATAAATTAAAAAGTGTATTAGTGACACTTTTTGCCGGAGTTTTACTGCTTCCGGGAAATGCCAGCGCTCAGAACCTGAAGCTTAACGATCTTGATTATTTTGAAACACGCGGTGTGAATGTCTTTGTTTACAGCAATCAGTACACGGGAATGTTCAATGATGAGAAAAATGCAGGGATTGAAATAATTCATCACGGGGTAAGGACTGCAACCGGAGGAGCTGTAAGACTTCAGAACACACCTGAACAATGGGACCTTGTTCCGACAGTGGTCGAGAGGAAAGTCGACAAAGAGGCCGGTACAATCAATGTGGTATTAAGATACAACGACTATGATTTTGATTCGAGGATAAGCGTGACTCCAAAAGGAAAGGGAGTCATTATCAGTGTTATCCTTGACAAACCTCTTCCCGTAAAACTCGAAGGTCATGCCGGACTCAATCTCGAATTTATTCCTTCATCATACTTCAGAAAAACCTATCTGGCCGACGGAAAACCGGGGATATTCCCTTTGTACCCTTCAAGCCCGACAAAGGTTGAGCCGCTTGATAAAAAAGTGATGCAGTACTTCGGGCATTCAACATTTGACGACAGGGGAAGGAATGAATATATTGTTCCCGGTCCGCTCGCAACCTGCAGAACTCTTATTCTTTCTCCCGAAGATCCTGAAACACTTGTGAAGATTCAGTCATCCGACGCAGACCTGATGCTTTTCGACGGCAGAAACCTTGCCCAGAACGGATGGTTCATAGTACGAAGCCTTCTTCCTGCAGGGAAAACCGGGAATGTGCTCCAATGGTACCTCGAGCCAAATGCCATACCTGACTGGAAAAGACCACCTGTAATTCAGTTTTCTCAGGTCGGGTACCATCCGGCTCAGGAAAAAGTTGCCGTAATCGAACTGGACGTTAATGACACACCCCTGCAAAAGGCAGTCCTGATGCAAGTAACTCAGGACGGAAAATCTTATGAGAAATTCTCTGCTGATGTTATTAAATGGGGGAAATACACCAGGTATAACTATCTGAAATTTGATTTCAGTCCTGTAAAGGACCCGGGTATTTATTATATAAAATACGGGGATCAGAGCTCCAACACCTTTGTTATAGACAAGGATGTCTACAGTGCAGTCTGGCACCCCACGATGGATGTATTTTTCCCTGTGCAGATGGATCATATGATGGTAAATGAAGCTTACAGGACATGGCATGGAGCTCCATATCTCGATGATGCCCTCCAGGCACCCGTAAATCATCAGCATTTCGACGGCTACAGAATGGGCCCGGTAACGGATACAAAGTACAAGCCTCTTGAGAGGATTCCGGGGCTGGATGTAGGAGGATGGTTTGATGCAGGTGACTTTGACATTCAGACAGGCTCGCATGTAAGCGTCTTGCTGAATTTCGTTGATGCATGGGAGAAGTTTAGTGTGGACAGGGATCAGACATTTATTGATCAGAAAACCCGCTATGTCGATATCCATCGCCCTGACGGGAAACCGGACATATTACAGCAAATTGAGCACGGTGCACTGAACGTAGTTGCCCAGGTTGAGAATATCGGCCATCCGGTGAGAGGCATAATAGTGCCTAACCTGCACCAGTACCATCACCTTGGTGATGCAATTACAGAAACGGATAACCTTCCGTATAATCCCAACCTTAAACCCTATGAGTCGGATGGAAAATCAAGCGGTACACCTGATGACAGATGGGCATTTACCAACAGATCAGCATTTCTTGATTATTCAACAGCCGGAGCTTTGGCTGCGGCAAGCAGGGTGCTTAAGGATTTAAATAAGCCGCTTGCCGATCGCTGTCTGGCGGCAGCAAAGAAGCTGTGGAATGAAAATTCAAACAAACCGCCGACTTCAGGTCAGCAGGGTATGCAGATGTTTTCTGCAGGAAGTGAAATGAGTGCTGCATTACAGCTATTCATCACAACAAGGGAAAAGAAATATTCCGTAAGATTCACTGAACTGCTATGGCCTTCTCTTGAAAAA
>JABUEV010000434.1 GCA_013314865.1 Bacteroidales bacterium
GCGGTAGGCAGTGGTGAAACTGTAGACTTAGAGACTTAGAGACTAAGGGACTTAGAGACTAAGGGACTAAGAGACTTATGGACTTAGAGACTTAGGGACTTAGAGACTTAGGGACTAAGAGACTTAGAGACTTAGAGACTAAGGGACTAAGAGACTTAGGGACTAAGAGACTTAAACGAGAAACGAGAAACGAGAAACGAAAAACGAGAAACGAGAAACGCGAAATAAGGAAATGTGCACTGTGCCTTGTGCCCTGTGCCTGATACAAAAAGCAATTAATTAACCGGAGGTCTAAATATATGAAACAATTTAATAATCACCCTCTTTACAGGGTACATAACATGGACACAGCGATAAGTTCATTATGGGACTTTTACAAAGAAAGGTTTATAAAGCTATTTATTATTTCATTTGTGATGTCACTGATCGTGCAGTATGCGTCCACCTTTATCAATTTAAATGAATTACAGTCAATTACCGATCCTCAGGAGATGCTTGCAAAGATCAGTGACTATCTGTTACCAATGTTTCTGGTAGTATTGATTAACCTGTTTTTCATAACGATACTCCAATACTATGTCATTTTCAGTCCGGTCGATGACACTGTTACAGTTCTGAACAGCATTACAGGATCATTGAAATACTTCATTCCATATCTTATAATAATGATTCTGGTTGCCTTCGCAGGCTCTTTTTTAATACTGCTCGGATTAGTGTTGCTGGTCGTCGGGGTCTTTTTTGCACTTGTATATCTGCTTACCATTTATTTTTTCATTTTACCTTTATTAATGGCTGAAGGGCCAAATATTTACAATACAATAACCCGGACTGTCAGTCTTGCTCATCGCCGTTTCTGGCAGAATTTAGGCTGGACAGCCGTTTTTCTGATAATTCTTATTGTGGTTTCGGTAATTCTTTCGGGAATAGTATTGTTACCCTTTACCGGAAGCTTCCTTAAAGCGTTTACAAATCCTGAAAACGCTGATTCTGTAATGGCGCTTGCAAAGAATCCTCTCTTTATTGTTTTGTCTGCCATTGTTAATGCTCTTACTTATCCGCTCGTTCCTGTTTTTTCAGCCATAATGTATTTCAACGGGAGGGCTAATGAAGATGCCTCAAGTAATGCTGCGCATGAGGAAGGAACAGAAAGGAAAGTCAGGGTTGAAGATCTTTATGCTCCTCCGGTAAGGGATGAATCGGATGATAAAACAAGCATTGACATGTAATAAAAAGAAATATGAATGTACTAGCTGTAAACTGCAGTCCAAGAAAAGACGGAAATACCTATATTCTGTTAAATGAAGTTCTGAAGCCCATTCAGGAAAAAGGGATTAATACAGAGATTTTCCAGATAGGCGGTAAAAAAATCAGAGGCTGTATTGCATGCATGAAATGCAGAAAGGAGGGTGACGGACGCTGTCACCAGAAGAATGATGTTATAAATGAATGCATAGCCAGAATGGAATTGGCTGATGCAATCATTATAGGGTCGCCGGTTTATTTTGCAGATCTTTCAGGAGATGCAAAAGCCTTCATCGATGTTTCTGGTTATGCACTCAGGGGTAAGGGGAATCTGCTCAGGAGGAAGATTGGTGCCGGAGTTATTGCTGTCAGGCGGGCCGGAGCGATTCATGCATTTGACAGCATTAATCATTTTTTTCTTATCAATGAAATGATTATCCCGGGATCTTCTTACTGGAATATTGCAATAGGAAGGGAAAAGGGAGAGGTTTTGAAGGATGAAGAAGGTATTAAGACAATGAGGGTACTGGGTGAAAATATTGCCTGGCTGATGGAAAAATTGTCAGGGAAAACTTAGCGGACTGCAAAACTGTACAACCTCAAGACCTATACCTCGTTTTCCCCTTTTACATACCCGAAGTTTGCCAGGATTCCCCCGTCAACATAAAGAATATGACCGTTTACAAAATCACTTGCCTTTGAGGCAAGGAAGAGAGCTGCATTTGCCACATCTTCAGGTGTGCCCCAGCGGCCTGCAGGTGTACGGGTCATCACTAGATCGTTGAACGGATGACCGTTTTCTCGTATAGGTGCGGTCTGTGCCGTTGCAATGTATCCCGGACCTATTCCATTTACCTGGATGTTAAACTTTGCCCATTCACAACACATATTGCGGGTAAGAAGCTTAAGCCCGCCCTTTGCAGATGCATAAGCAGAAACAGTGTTGCGACCGTATTCGCTCATCATTGAACACATATTGATAATTTTCCCGGATCGTCTTTCAATCATTTTTGTCACAACCCTCTTTGAAACTATGAAAGGAGCTACAAGATCCACTTCTATAACCTTCCTGTAATCCTCTGCAGGCATGTTAATTATTGGAATTCTTTTTATTATGCCGGCATTGTTTACGAGAATGTCAACAGGCCCGACTTCCCTCTCAATATTGGTGACACCTTCATCAACCTGTTCTTCATCCGTGACATCAAAAATCAATGTAAAAACTTCAAGGCCTTCATTCCTGAACGCCTCCCTGCATGAACTGAGTTTTTCTTCCGAAATGTCATTCACACAGATCTTTGCCCCTGCCCTGCCAAGCAATAAACCTATAGCCAGGCCTATACCATGAGTGCCTCCTGTTACCAGTGCAACTTTACCTGTTAGATCGAACAACTCTTTCATATTCGTTAATTATTTTGAATCTATTTCAGATTATCAGGATAACGCACATCCATATCGCTATAATCAAGATTTTCCCCTGCCATGCCCCATATAAATGTATAATTTGAAGTACCCGCGGCACTGTGAATGCTCCAAGATGGTGACAAAACAGCCTGTTCATTCTTCATCCAGATATGCCGTGTCTCATCAGGCTCTCCCATAAAATGACAGATGCCTTGTTTTTCAGGCACTTCAAAATAAAAATACGCCTCCATTCTCCTGTTATGAGTATGTACAGGCATTGTGTTCCATACACTTCCGGGCTTCAGCTCGGTCATTCCCATCTGCAGCTGGCAGGTAGGCAAGATGCTGTTAACCAGCAATTTATTGATTGTCCTGTGATTGGACGCTTCAGGACTCCCCAAAACAACCACTTCTGCTTCTTTGACTGTG